>JAVVHK010000007.1:0-17339 GCA_032249525.1 Bacteroidota bacterium
CGTAAGAGAGCACCTAAAACCCTAATAGAGCGCAACTGAATGCAGGCAAACGGAGAAAATTGGGAATCTGTGAGGCGACGGGGAGATTCGAACTCCCGTACAGGGTTTTGCAGACCCGTGCCTAACCACTCGGCCACGTCGCCCTGATGGTGCAAAGGTAAGAAAAATCAGGGGCTTGCTGTCAGTTGGAGGGGGTCTACGGGCTTCCCCCCTATCCAGGTCTCCAGATGTAAGTGGGGCCCAGAGGAATAGGCACCCAGCCCGCCCGCATAGGCTATCACATCCCCCGCCAGCACTTTTTCCCCAACCCGACGCAAAAGACGACTATTATGCTTGTACAGCGATACCAGCCCATTGGGGTGTTGGACCCCTATCACATAGCCAGTTTGATACGAATATTCTGCCAAAAACACAGTCCCTTCTCCAATAGCCAGTACCGGATCACCATCGTTTGCGGTAATATCTACGCCCCAGTGTCCCTCTTCTGGCATGAATCTCCGAGATACTTGCCCTTCTAAGGGCATAGCATATCCCCGAGCAGTTAGGGTGGGCAGCATCTGAGCGGAAGGCAAAACCGACGCCTCCGCAGGCGCTATCCGCCGAAGATTCTCTATAAAGGCCGCCTGCTGCTTCACCCGCTGCTCTAAAAGATGCACCCCCATCAGAAGCTCCTGGTACTGCCGCACAAAAGCCCGAGTTGGATAACCCGGTATGAGATACCGCAAAGGCGTGAGCGCTATCACCCCCCACCAAAAAAGTCCCATCAGCAAAAACACACCGACCCATACCACACCCCATCCCCGCAAAGACCATCGCTTACGTCCCTCAGACTCTATCCACAACAGCGTATAGGGCGTCCATAACCATCGCCACCAGCGCCAAAAGCGCCTCATCATGCAGCAAAACTACGTGAGAATGCGCTTGGCACCGCCTACCCCAATCCTAAATGCATCCATGTTTCCCTCCTCTCCCATCCCTCATCCCCAGCCAATGGCCCAGCCCTCTCTTACCCCCCTCTACCCCGGGAGTTTCCGTACTTTTAGCCCATGGACATTCAGACTTGGATACAGAAAGAGCAAACCCACATACTCGCCGGATTAGAAACCTTTTTGCGATATCCGACGATTAGTGCTCAGGCCAACTATCACTCCACTCTCCATGCGTGTGCTCACTGGCTCAAAGACTATCTTCATGAGCTGGGTTTTCAAACCGCTCTTTATGGAGAGCCGCCCGTAGTATATGCCTATTATGAAGGGCCGCGGGGGGCGCCGACCCTTCTCTTTTATGGGCACTATGATGTGCAGCCGCCCGACCCCTTAGAGCTATGGGAGACCCCTCCTTTTGAACCCACCATCCGAGAAGGCGCTATTTACGCTCGGGGAGCCTGCGATGATAAGGGACAGGTTTGGGCCCATCTCACGGCCTGGCGCTATTGGGTTGCCCATGGCGGCCTCCCCGTCTCCCTCCACGTCCTCATAGAAGGTCAAGAAGAAACCGGCAGCGAAACCCTCTACAAAGTTTTAGAACAACACGGCCACCTTTGGAAAGCCGATGCCGGTATCGTCTCAGACACAGCTTTCTTTTCGGAGGAATTTCCGACTTTGACGACGGGTTTGCGGGGACTTTTATGTACGGAGATTCGGGTGGAGGGGCCTGCGCGAGACCTCCATTCCGGCACCCTGGGTGGCGTTGTACAAAATCCGGCCTGGGCCTTAGCGACCATCATAGCCCAGCTCAAAGGCCCCGATGGCCGCATCCTAATCCCAGGTTTTTACGACGAGGTGCTTCCCCCTGATCCCCTCCTCCGCCGCCAATGGCAAACCCTCCCCGCTGACGAGTCTTATTATCTCTCTATCACTGGGGCGCCGGCCCTTTGGGGCGAAGTCGGTTTCTCCCCCTTAGAACGAGCCACTATCCGCCCAACTCTGGATGTGCATGGCCTCTATAGCGGCTACATCGGAGAAGGCTCTAAAACTATTATCCCCGCCTACGCTATCGCCAAAGTCTCCATGCGTTTAGTGCCCCGCCAAAATCCCGAAAAAATCTGGGAGGCTTTTCAAAGGTATATCCATGAGCTTACGCCCCCGGGGGTTCGGATTTCCGTTTTGCGACTGCATGAGCCAGCGCCGGCCTTTGAGACGCCTACGGATTCCCCTTTTTATCAAGCCGCTGCCGAAGCCGTCCAAGAAGCCTTTGGCAAAGCCCCTATCTCCCTCAAAGAAGGCGGCTCCATTCCCGTCCTCTCCGCTCTCCAAAAATTCATCTCAGGACCCATCGTCCTTATGGGCTTTGGCCTACCCACGGACCAGATCCATAGCCCTAACGAGCACTTTCGGCTCCATCAACTGTGGCGAGGTATTCACGCCGCCATCGCCTTCTACCAGAAAGCCGGCACCCTTAGGGTAGCCACACCCGAACCGTAAAAGGCGCCGCCCCTTCCCGATACAACCTCAGAAGATAAACCCCCGACAAGTGCCCAAGGAAATGAGGACCTTCTCCCCGAAGAGTCAGAACTAATCGCCCCTCCAAAGAATAGATTTCCGCCATCTGCGCTCCCCGAAGCCTTAGCATCTGCGTGTGGGGATCATACCAGTAAAGCAGGCGGCCTTCATCGGTTTGGGCAGCCAAGTCAGAAGCACCACTAACCGGCATGTCAAAAGTTACAGCGGCCGTAGCATCCCCAGAAGTAGTGCCATTCCCGTTAGCGGCATTGGCCGCTACATACCAGCGGAGCGTCCCCATATCCGAGCTGGGCGGCGTCCAAGTAAAAAGCCAGCTGACAGTGCCATTACTAAAGCTTTGGGCTCCTTGGTGGCCCAGATACTTACGCCCACCCGGAGCAGTCAGAATGGTGCTGCCAGGACCAGCCGTAAGCCCATTCGCAGGCGTGGCATCATTGGCGGGACTTCCCGTCGGCAGGGTGGCCACCGTCAGTTCAAAGCCCCCTATGGACGCACTACCATGATTCACTCGCACTTCCATGTTCATAGGACTACCCCCAGGGACATAACCCAAAGTGCCATCCACAGGATTACCATTAGCCAAAAGCGTAATCGTAGGAGCAGGGCTCCCACCCCCATGACAGCTACCGCAGGAACCGTTGTCAAAAGGCGCACCCGTTCGGGCCACCGGCGGCTGCGAAGAATTCGCCTCCCGTAACGCCATAAGCGAGAGCGCCACCGCTCCTATCCAGAGGTACCGACTCATGAGGACAAAAGTAAAAACCTTTTCTGCTAAACCTGAGAACTTGCATTTGCAAAAAAGTCCGTACCTTTGCCTGAAATATGCGTTCCGTAGTCATAGGGGCCTTCTTGGCCTTAGGCGCGCTGCTAAGCGCTCAGACCGAGAAAAAGCAGGTACAACCTGCTCAGCCAGCCCCTGCGCAGCAGCCAGGCAAACCCGCAGCCCAACCAACTAAACCAAGTGCTCAGCCAGCCCCTGAGCAGCAGCCAGGCAAACCCGCCGCTCAGCCAGGTAAACCAAATGTCCAGCCAGCTAAACCCACCACCGCCGCCGAACCCGCCCAGCCAGCCCAACCTGCTCAGCCAGCTAAACCAGCTGCCCAGCCAGCTAAACCCACTACCGCCGCCGAACCAGGTAAACCTACCCCTACTCCCCCATCACAGCCCGCCCCTCACAAAGCCAATCCATAAAGCTCGCTCCCCCAACTAACCGACCAGCGCCTCTTCCTCGGAACCCAACGCGCATCTGTTTTCTCTTCCATTTTTGGTGAATTTTCGGTAGAGTATTCTTATATCTGCAATATGCTGGGCAAGCTGCTCACCCTGTGGAGTCTCGGAGGACTTCTCTTAGCTCAGCTTAGTCTCACCGGAGGCATCAAAACCACCGACTTTCGCCCTCCGGATTTATCCTCCTCTCAGCTCTCCGGTTCTAGCGGCAGCGAAGAATTTCTAAAAGCGAAGGCTCTCGCTGAGAAAGGCGAATTTCAGAAGGCTTTGCCCCTCCTGGAGCGAGTCTACAAAAAATCCCCCACGGACCTTCAGGTGCTTTTCTGGTTGGGCTATACCCGAGAAAACTTGCGTGACACATTGGGAGCCATAGAGGCTTACCAGGCTTTTCTTAAGCAGTCCTCCCAGCCAGAAGTCTTTTTTAGATTGGGTTTGCTTCAGCTGGGTCGGGGGGACCTTTCAGAGGCTACGCTCTCTCTCCAAAAAGCCGCTGAAGAGCGCCCCACCTGGACCACTGCTCAGCTACTCTACGCTTATGCCCTCTACACCAGTGGAAAGCCGCAGCAGGCCCTACCCTACGCCCAAAAAGCCGCCACCTTAGATAGCAGCTCTGAGTTTGCCCCTTTGCTCTTAGGAGAGATTTATTTCGCTGTAGATAGCTTCTCCCAGGCCCGTGCCGCTTATGAGGAAGCCCTGCGCCGAAACCCTGCCTCTGCCTCAGCCCATTTAGGCATAGGAAAAAGCCTGCTCGCCCTCCTCAAACCCCAAGAAGCCCTCCCCCACCTCCAAAAAGCCGCCGAAAATCTCCCCCAAGACCTCCAAGCTCATTACTACTTAGGCCTGGCCTACAAGGGCCTAAACCAAATCCCAGAAGCCAAAGCCGCCTTCGAAAAAGCCCTCACCATAGACCCCACCCATGCTCGCTCCCACTACGAAATGGCCCTTCTCTACATCCAAGAAAAGAAACCCACCCAAGCCGAACCTCATTATCAAGCCCTCCAAAAGTATAACCCCAAGTTAGCCGCTCGTCTCGCCCCCCTCCTCGGAAAGTAAAGCCACTCACCTCTCTCTAAAAACAAAACTTCCTACGCCCCCTTACCGCTCGATTGGAAGCACAGAAAGATTCCGCTCATACCCATCCAGCGCACCGCTATTCCCCTTGATATGTTTGTCATAAGGGCTTCCAACCTGTAAGAGCAGGTAGTACCCGCAGTGAGATTGAGATCCACATAGCTCACTGGTTTGCCCGTATTGATGCCCACAGTACCTGAGCCACCAAGTTCACTCGGAAACCGCAGCGCACAAATACCACTGCTGCGTCCCATGAAGGTAGCGTCTTCTATCCGAACTAAGCAGTGGAATACCTGTCTAACTTCTGAGGGATGGTTTTACGCGCACCCGGGAGGACTCGAACCCCCAACCGCCAGATCCGTAGTCTGGTGCTCTATCCAATTGAGCTACGGGTGCTTAGCAGGGGCAAAGATACAACCTTTTCCCCAAACGCCACCTGCACCCCCACTTGACTACCCGATTTTGGGAATGGGGCTTCTTTACCTTGGCTTCACTTATGTAGCTGTATCTTTGGACGGATGCGGTGGGCATGGGGGATATGGGGCCTTCTGTGGGCACAGGCCAGCTTCATAGAAAAGCAAGCCACGGCAGGCAATTTCCGTATCACCCTCAATAACCTGGGCATGATAGGCAATAGCTTCAAAGGGAGCTACCTCGTGCAAAACTGGCCCTCCGCCGAGTTTCCTAAAGGTTCCAGTATTGAGCATGTCTTTGAGGGCGGCCTCTGGATCGGCGCTAAAAAGGGCTCCACGATTATTGTCTCTACGGGCGCCATAGACGATCCTACGGGCTATACCACGGGCAAAGCAGGCTTTGAGTTTTCGGCTGAGCCAGGGGCTACCCTGCGCGAGCGCTCTTCGCTTCCTGACCAGCCCACCTACGACCTTGCCGCTATCTCTCATCAGGATTTTATTGCGGACTTCACTGACCGCTATACCATTGTCCCCGGCACCAGCATCCCCATCCAAAACTTAGAAAATGGCCCCCTCGGCGCCGATGTGCACTTCGAAGCCTACAACTGGAACTACTCCTTCGCCAATAGCTTCCTCATCTACAACTTCACGATTTACAACCGCAGCACCGAAGTCTGGGATACCGTCTTCATTGGCTACTGGGTGGACCCTGTTATTCGCAATACCACCATTACCCCGGCCGGCTCTGGCGGCACCAGCTTCTACAATAAAGGCGGCAATGGCTACCTGGATTCCCTCTACTTAGCTTACGAGTTTGATGCCACGGGGAATCCGGGCTTCACGGATACCTACTTTGGGCTCAAGTTCTTGGGCAGTACCTATAAGGGGGAATTTCTCCACCCGCAGCGGCAGCCGACGCCTCCGCCTGACTTTCGGGTCTGCTTTCAAAGCTGGACTTTTCGGGATTTTTCAGGGACTTTTAGCAGCCCGGCTAACGACGCCCAGCGCTACCAGAAGCTCTCCCAGAGCCTGACCGATCGCCCAGACTGGAGCAGTTATGTCGTACCTGCTTTACGCGCCCCCGGTAACCGCTCCATCCTCGTCTCGGCCGGCCCATTCGTCCATGTCCAGCCCGGCGATAGCATCAATATCGTTTTTGCTTTCGTCTTTGCGAAAAAAGTCCCCGACGGCCGCCCCAATACCGACGACACCCCCACTCACAAACAGCAGCTCATTGCCAACGCCCGGTGGGCCCAAACCACCTACAATGGCGAAGACTTCAACTTCAACGGCCAGCTCGACCCTGGCGAAGACCTCAATGGCAATGGTCGGCTGGACCGATTCATCCTTCCTTCGCCGCCCCCTATCCCCCGCTATCGCTACGAGATTGAACCCAACCGCATCGTCCTCTACTGGGATGCCAGCGCCGAAGACGCTATTGACCCCATCTCCCGCCGAAAAGACTTTGAAGGCTACCGCCTCTACAAAACCACCCTCGGCTTTGAAGTCAAAGACGTTATAGATGTGCTCTCAGCCCTCAAACTCATCGCCCAGTTTGATAAACCCGGAAATGGCATCGGCTACGATAACGGCTTTAGCGCTATCCGCCTGCCAGAACCTAAGTACTTCCCCGGCGACCCTACGCCTTATGTATATCGCTACGAGATTCCCGGCGTGACCAATGGCTGGCAATACGCAATAGCGCTGACCGTTTTTGATGAGGGGGAGCCCACTTTTGGCTTAGGGCCTTTGGAGAGTAGTGCGGCGGCTACTTTGCGGCGGGTCTTCGCAGGCGCCCCACCAAATAAGGGCTTCCAGTTTGGCGACCCGTACGTGTATCCGAATCCCTATTATGAGCGGGCAGCATGGGAAGGCCGCTCCCAAGCCTACGAAGACCGTCGCATCATGTTTGCTAACCTCCCGCCCCGCTGCGAAGTCTCTGTCTATACGGCCGCCGGCGATCTCGTCTATCGCTTCACGCATGACAGCAGTAATCCCGCCGCTATGGCCGAAGATTCCCGTTGGTACCAGACTTACAGCGATCCCGAGCGCCTTACCACCAGCGGCGGCGAACACGGCTGGAACCTCCTCTCCCTCTCCGGCCAAATCATCGCCCGCGGCCTCTACGTCTTCGCCGTCAAAGACTTAGACACCGGCGAAGTCCGAACCGGCAAATTCGTCATTATCCGTTAGCCATATGCGTACCGTAGTCATAACCCTGACTTTGGGCTTGCTGGCGGCACAGCCGCCCTTGAAAACCATCCAAGAGATCCAGACGCCTGTAGACCTTGCCGCAGGCAACGACACCTCCGTCCTCCATGGACAAGTGGTGCGGGTGAGAGGCGTCGTCATGACCGAATGCCCCTGGCACCGACACTTCAATGTGAGCGGCGGGCCTGGTAGCTACCGATGTAGCATCTGGCTCCAAGAACTCGGTCAGAGCGGCCCCCGCACCGGCCTCCAAATCCGCCGCCAAAATACCACCGACAAACCCATCGGCTTCACCCAGCTCCAACAAGGCCAATATGTAGAACTCCAAGGTACCGTAACCTACTTCCAAGGTGAAATTCAGCTCCTCGTAGACACCAACGTCTCCCCCATCATCCTCAACCCCAGTGTGCCCATCGCTCCCCCCGTCACTATCACCCCCGACAGCGTCAACCAGCCAGGAGGTCTCACGCATGATCTCCAAAAAGGCGACAAGTGGCAAGGCTCTTTCGTCACAATAAAAAACCTGCGAGTATTATCCGTCCAAACCAATCCGCTTCGCATCACCGCTCAGGACAATAACAACAATCAGATCCTCATCTTCGGCGAATTCAAAGGCCTTTCCAATCTTTATCCCGTGAATACCCGCCTGGACTCTGTTAAGGGGATTATTCTGCACTACTGGCCCAGCTCGGGCACCCCTACCTACGAAATCTGCCCCTGGCATGATAGCCTGATGTACGTCGGCAATCCCGTCCCTATTGTCTCCAACCTCACCCGCAGCCCCGTCTGCCCCAATAGCACCAGCAGCGTCACCGTCTCCGTAGACGTTACCTCAGCAGACCCCACAGCCGATCCTATCACTCAAGTCAAGCTCTTCTATGCCATCGGTAGTAGCACTACCTATACAGCCATTCCCATGACCCAAGTAGCAAGCACCACGACTTATCAAGCGACCATTCCTGCTCAGCCTGAAGGAACCTACGTACACTACTTTGTACGGGCTTACGATCAATCCGGCGACTCTACGCGCTTCCCCCGCTTTGAGCCTCAGAGCTACCGCGTAAATAACGCAGGCTGTCGCATTACCGACATCCAGTATGTGATTCCCTCCGTCCTGTATGCCTACAATCCCACCGGCCGTCGGGACTACCTCGGCTCAGGCTATAACGGCTTGCAGGTTACGAATGTGCCGGGTGTCGTTACTGCCAGTCAGAACCCCAGCGATACCAGCCTGGGTTATATCTATATTCAGGAGCCAGGCGCTACCCAGTGGGCTGGCATCTGGGTACGCGGAAACGGCCTCAATAACCTGCGCGTAGGCGATAGCGTCATCGTAGATAATGCCACCGTAGATGAGTACTTCGGCCTGACCAACCTCAATAATGCGTCTGTTACTATTGTCGGCCGCGCCACCTCCAATATAGAGCCCGTAGTTTTACCCCTGAATATCGTCTATGGCGACACCCAGTATGCTGCCACCGAACCCTACGAAAGCATGCTGGTCCGCTTCCGCCATGACAACCCCACCCAGCCCCTCTATGTCGTAGCCCCTAAAATCCCCGGTGCCCCTAGCCAGCATCAGGGCGACTACCGAGTAGGCATGGATAAAAACGACCCCGCCCTCGGCATCCGCGTCCTCGCCGGCCGCCAAACCAGCAATATCTTCTCCTCCCTGAATGTCTCCTACGTCAATGACTCCATTTGGGCCACTCAGGATGGCGCCATCAACCCCGCCATCCCCCTCTGCGTAGTTACCGACTCCACCGAGCTGGATAGCATCCAAGGCATCCTCACCTACCAGTGGAACTTCATCAAGCTCCTCCCCCGCAATAACCGCGACTTCTGGAATGTCCGTAAAGCCACTTGTAGCGCAGGAAACCCCTCTGCGCTATCTTCTAAGGAAGAACTCTTGCAGGCCATTCAGGTCTGGCCGAATCCCTTCCAGCACACCCTTAGCATAGAGCTACCCGCCTCCTGGGGTAGCGTCCGAGTAGAACTCCTGAGCGCGCTGGGCCACCCCATCCATGCCCAGGAAGCCTCTCAGGCTTCCCAACTGACCCTGCCTAACTTGCCCCAAGGGCTGTACTTCCTGCGGGTGTGGAGCCCGCAAGGGCCAGTAACCCTGCGCCTGATGCGCTTGTAAAAATCCCCTTCCATCCGCCAAAACGGCAGGTCGGCTACCCGTCGGCCTGCCGTTTTGATTTTTCGGCATGCGGTTTGCGTATCTTTATAGCCCATGTCTGAACGGGACCCTTTTTCCGAAGAGTTTGATGCCCTCTCGTATGTCCTACGGGAGAAAGGCGCTTTACAATTCCCTCCCGTAGAGGCCTCGGAGTTAGGGGTGCTCCCCTTGCGCAATACCGTGGTTTTCCCCGGCGTGGTACTCCCCATTTCCGTCGGCCGTAAAAGCTCCCTCCTCCTCTTAGAGGAGCTGCGCCAGTCTCGCTTCCCTTACCTCATCGTCGTCGCCCAAAAAGACCCCAGCGTAGAGGAAGTGCGCCCAGACAATGTCTACACCATTGGCTCCATTGCCCGGATTCTGCGCATCCAGCCTAACCTCAATGGCCAAGTGGGGCTTCTGATTCAGGGGCGTTTTCCCGTTTCCATAACGGAATTTGTCCAAACTACCCCTTTCCTCAAAGCCCGTTATGAACTGCTCACGGAGACCCTGCCCGACGAAACCCGCCAGAAAGCCCTTCTTATAGCCCTCCGCGAAAAAGCCATGAGCGCCCTCCAGCACTTGCCCGACGCCCCCGAAGAAGCCACCCGCCTCTTAGAAAACATCCAGGGCCTCCACTTCATGACCAACTTCCTATCCAACAACCTCCCCATGGAGCTGACCGAGCGCCAAGCCCTTTTAGAAACCACCGACATCGCACAGCGCGCCGAAAAGGTATTAGCCATCCTGGAAAAACAGCTCGGCGTCCTAGAAGTCACCGAAGAAATCTTAGAAAAAGTCCGAAGTACCTTAGAAAAGCAGCAGCGAGATTATATCCTTCGTCAGCAGATCAAAGCTATTCAAGATGAGCTCGGCGAATCCGATGAAACTTCGGACATCGCTAAGCTCAAAGCCCGCGCCAGCAAGAAAAAGTGGCCCGCCTACGCCCAAGAAACCTTTGAACGGGAAATAGAGCGGCTGGAACGCATCATGCCCCAATCCCCGGAATATAGCGTCGCCCTCTCTTACATAGAGTTCCTTCTGGACCTACCTTGGGAAACTTACACCAAAGACAAGTTTGACTTGGATAGAGCTCGCAGAGTTTTAGACCAGGATCATTACGGCATGGAAAAGGTCAAAAAGCGTATCTTGGAGTACTTAGCTGTACTCAAACTGCGCCGGGACATGAAAAGCCCGATCTTATGTTTGGTAGGGCCGCCGGGGGTTGGGAAAACCAGTTTGGCAGCCTCCATAGCCCGAGCGCTGGGACGCAAATATGTGCGCATGAGTCTGGGGGGCCTACACGATGAGGCCGAAATCCGCGGCCACCGCCGAACCTACATCGGCGCCATGCCCGGAAAAATCCTCCAACTTATCAAGCGCGCCGGCGCCAGTAACCCCGTCTTCGTCTTAGATGAAATAGACAAAATCGGGCGCGACTTTCGGGGAGACCCCGCCTCCGCCCTCTTGGAAGTCTTAGACCCCGAACAAAACAACGCCTTCCAAGACAACTACTTGGAAATCCCCTATGACCTCTCCAAAGTCCTCTTCATTGCTACGGCCAATACCACGCATACCCTCCATCCTGCCCTGGCAGACCGCATGGAAATCATTGAGCTTTCGGGCTATACCACCCCCGAAAAAGTCCAGATCGCCGAAAAGTACCTCCTCCCCAGAGTCTCTACAGAACATGGCCTGCGCAAAACCCAATGGCTCGTCCCCACCGAAACCATCACCCGCGTGATTGAAAACTACACCCAAGAGTCCGGAGTGCGCCAACTCCAACGAAACTTAGCCGCCTTAGCCCGCTGGACCGCCCTCCAAATCGCAGAAAAAAAGTCCCGCAAACGCATTACCATCTCACCAGACAGCCTAGAGTCTATCCTTGGAATGCCCCGCTACCTAAAAGAAACTCATGAGTCGGACCTCCGGCCCGGCGTCGGCATAGGACTCTCGTGGACGCCTTATGGGGGCGATGTGCTCTATATAGAGACCATCGCCGTTCCTGGCGAAGGCAAACTAAGCCTCTCTGGTCGTCTGGGTAGTGTGATGAAGGAGTCCGCCACTATAGCCTATTATTTAGCTCGGGCGGTTTCAGGCGTAGAGCCCAAGTGGTTCAAAAAGCATAATATCCATCTCCATGTACCTGCGGGGGCTATTCCTAAGGATGGTCCTTCGGCTGGGGTGGTCATTCTGGCGGCGCTGGTAAGCTTAGCTACCAATCAGCCGATTCGGGCTTCCATAGCCATGACCGGTGAAATCACCTTGCGCGGTAAAATCCTCCCTGTCGGCGGCATCAAAGAAAAACTCTTAGCTGCTATCCGCGCCGGCATAGTAGATGTCGTCCTCCCCTACGCCAATCAAAAAGATGTCGCCGAAATAGAGCCCGACCTCCTCTCCAACCTCCGCCTCCATTATGTAAAGACCATTGAGGAAGTCTTAGCCTATGCCCTCCCCACAGTCTTCGCCCAACCTGCAACTCCCCACGCCTAAAAATCGTTAACTTAGTCCCTATGTCCGACGAAATCCGCACCCGCGGTCGCAAACCCAAGCCGATGCCGCAGCTCTCCCCCGAGGAGAAGCTCCGGTATGACGAGCTCTTTGAGCGTGAAATGCTTCCCCACACCTCCTCCGTATATCATTATGCGCTTAGGCTAACAGGCGAACGCAGCCTCGCCCAAGACCTAACCCAAGAAACCCTCTTCCGCGCCTACCGCTTCCTTTACCGGTACAAACCCTCCACCAACGCCAAAGCCTGGCTACTCCGCATCCTACATAATACCTTCATCAACCACTACCGAAAAGCCACCAAATACCCCGTCTCCTCCATGGAAGCCTACAACGAAGAAGCTATCTACAACATTGAAGATACCTACGCCTACCACAACTACGAAGACCCCGTAGAAGGCCACTTCGGCGACGAAGTCACCAAAGCCCTCATGCAGCTCCCAGAAGACTTCCGAATGCTTATCGTCTTAGCAGACATAGAAGGCTTCTCCTACAAAGAAATTGCTCAGATCACCGGCTTGCGTATAGGAACTGTGCGCTCCCGTCTGCACCGAGCTCGGAAAATCCTTCGCGAACTTCTCATGGACTATGCGGCCTCTTTGGGGTATGAAACCTGGGAAGACTAACAAAGGCATTGGCCTTAGCCGACCCGACTCGCCATACTCCCCCGAGGAGTGTGAAGCTATTATCCAGAAGCTCGAACTCTTTCTGGATGGCCAGCTTACGGGGAAAAGTCGGCAAGAGATAGAAAAGCTCATTCAAGAGTGTGAATACTGCGCAGAACAATATGCATTTGAGAAACGTTTGCGTGACCTTTTGCGTCGCAGTTGGAAAAGCGTTAGCCAAGAAGCCCAGAATATTGTAGAAAATATCCGCCTCAAGCTGCGTGGCCGTTCTGCTGACTAACTACCATAGCTTTCAGCTTCCCGTTCGGACGACGGCCTTCCTATTGCCTGCCTCAGAAGCAGAAGTCCCCGCCATGGCCGAGAAAGCCCGGTACTTGATTGGAGAAGGAACAAACATTTTACCCTTAGGGGACTTGCCGGCAGTGCTTTCTACGCGGTATTTGCGGGGATACGAGGTGATTCGGCAATCTTCAGATGCTGTTGAGTTAGAGGTAGCAGCCGGCGAAAACTGGGATGGGTTTGTAAGACTTTGTTTGGTGCAGGGGTGGTATGGTTTAGAGAACTTAGCGGCTATACCTGGCAATGTGGGGGGAGCGGCTGTTCAGAACATTGGCGCTTATGGGGTAGAGTTAGCCTCTTATGTGGTGAGCGTGTATGGCTGGAATCGCTTAGAGCGGCAATGGCAGCGCCTGCCTGTAGAGGCCTGTGATTACGGCTATCGGCATAGCATTTTTCAAACGCCGGAGTGGCAAGACCAATTTGTGATTACCCGGGTGCGCTTGCGATTATGGCGACACTTTCGGCCTGTGCTTAGTTATCCGGATTTAGAACGGGCTTTTGGGGAAACGGGGGTGAATGACGCTTGGCAGGTGTATCAGGCCGTGCGAGCCATCCGGCTGCGCAAGCTCCCTACTAAAGGCAGTGCAGGGAGCTTCTTTAAAAATCCGATTTTATCAGAGGCGGAGGCCCAGCGCCTGCGTGCAAAAGCCCCAGAGGCGCCTTTACGTCAAATTGCCCCCGGTCAGTACAAAGTTCCCGCCGCCTGGCTCATTGAAAAAGCCGGCCTCAAAGGCCTACAGATCGGGAAAGCCCGTATCAGCCCCCAACATGCCCTCGTCCTGGAAAATACCGGCGGCGCTTCCCCCCAGGAAATCGCCCGCTTAGCCGAGCATGTGCAAAAGGTCGTGGCCCAAACCTGGAATATTCACCTCATTCCAGAAGTCCGATACCTCACCCCTTGACATTGCCAAAATTGTCGTATCTTTGTCTCGTTCTCGTTCTGCCCGGTCGTCTAATGGTAGGACAGCAGATTTTGGGTCTGCGTGTGGGGGTTCGAGTCCTCCCCGGGCAACTTCCGTGAGCAGCGGCGCCCCGCTCAAACTTTTCTCTGGTTCTGCCTCTCGGGCTTTAGCCGAAAAAATCGCTGAAGCATACGGTCAGCCCCTCGGCGCCCTCAATATTCAACGTTTCGCCGACGGAGAAATCCTCCCTAAATATGAGGAGTCTATTCGGGGTGCGCACGTGTGCATTATTCAGTCTACACAGGCTCCCGCTGAAAATCTTTTAGAGCTTCTCCTTCTCATTGATGCGGCCCGACGCGCCTCAGCAGCCGAGATCACAGCTGTTATTCCTTACTATGGCTATGCACGCCAAGACCGCAAAGAAGAAGGCCGCGTCTCCATCGGCGCCAAACTGATTGCCACCCTCTTGGAAAGCGCAGGCGCCTCCCGAGTGGTAACCATGGACTTGCATGCCGGGCAAATTCAGGGCTTTTTCCATATTCCGCTGGACAACTTAGAAGCGTCGGTGGTGCATATCCCTTATATTCAGTCCCTCCACTTAGAGCCTTTAGTCATTGTATCCCCTGATGCGGGGGGCGCTTCCCGAGCGCGTAAGTACGCCCGCTACCTCCATGGAGAGCTGGCCTTAGTGGATAAGTACCGCGCCCAAGCTAATGCCGTCCACTCCATGCGCCTGATCGGAGAAGTACGCGGCAAACACGCCCTCATCGTAGACGACCTCGTAGATACGGCAGGCACCTTAGTCAAAGCCGCAGAGCTCCTCAAGGAGGAGGGGGCCCTCTCCATACGAGCCTGCGTTACGCATGCCCTCCTCTCAGGCCCCGCCTACGAACGCCTCACCAACTCCCCCATAGAAGAACTCATCGTCACCGACACCCTCCCCCTGCGCCAAAACCACCCCAAAATCCGCGTCCTCTCCGTCGCCCCCATCTTCGCTCAGGCCCTGCGCAGCATCCACCACCACGAGTCCGTCAGCGCCCTCTTCTACCCTTGATTACCAGCTGAACCACATTCCCCCCGAAATCACCCGCCCCAAATACGGCATATTCCCCACACTCAAATGATCCCACCCATATACATTTAGCAGATTCTCCACCGAAACCTGAAAAACCAGACGACCGAAGTCGCTCTTTTGAGAAAGCGGTAGAAAGTAGTTATACCGAATATGCAGAAGCCAATAAGCCGGCGTAGGATCCTCTGGATAAATAGTGCGAGAGAGGTGCTTTTGCGCGGCTGCGACGAAAGCCTCCCCCAGTAAGCGATGCCGCCGCCCATACCGCACCCCCACCTGCCACCGCCCATGAAACGGGTATATCCACGGCAGCGGCTCCCGATACCCTACATGCCAACCATAAGTATAGCCCAACTGCCAGCGCGAAAAAAGCTTCTCCGCCTCGTAAGTGGCGATAATCTGCCCACCCGTGGTGTAAGCCCGCCCCGTATTCTGTAAAATCCGCCAAAACTGCGCCGTCCCATTACCAGCTGAAAAAGGCCTAAGAAAGGTTACAGGCGTAATGTAATCATCCATGTAGTTGAGATGACCCGTACCTTCTAAGAGCCAGGGAGCTTTTTGATAGGTGAGGCGGGCTTCGGTGTGCAGGAGCTTTTCGGGGCGAAGCGTAGAGTTGCCCATCTGAATGCTATTGTCCATGGGCACATATAGGTAATAGCCGAAGAGCTCCATGTGGGTAGGCGCACGAGTGCCGTAACTAAGTGCTAAGGTGCCTTTGAGAGCAGAGGAGAATGAATAGCCTCCTTCTACCCCTCCTTGATAGGTGAAAAAGGAGCGGTTCATTTCGCTGCGGCCAGCATACCGCTCCTGATATAATTTCAGCGGCAGAAAACCCAGCGTATCCCCCACCTCATACGTAAAATAACTCCCGTTGAGATAAATCTGGACTTCTCCTTTGGCCCGGCTCCATTCAAAGCTAAGCCGATGCGTGGTCTGCTGAAACCGAATATCTGCTAAGTTCCGGAGTCGCATCAGACTTGCTGGATTCCCTATGAGATACATGTCCATATCGCCCCACGCAAGATGATGAGAGTACTCGCTATGCTGAGTGATTTTCCAGCCTTTACTCCGAAGGTAAGTGATATCTCCTGTTAGCCCCATGCTGCGGGTATAACCCCGCATCGGCATGTACATGCCGGGCATAACGAGGCGGTTCCGAATCTCGGCTTCCGATCGTCCCTCATCCGTCATGTCGTGAAAGACGGTATTCATGTAAAGGCGCAGGGTGAGCTTGTCTTTCCAAAGGTAGCTGAGGCTGGGAAAGTGAAAGGCGCTGTGACGCGTATCCATGATAAGGGCAGGATAAGCTACATGGTAAAAGAAGTCGCCCAAATAGCGAAGTTCTAAGGAGTGGTGGTCGGAGAGGTCGTATTGAAGGGCCAAGTAGAGATTATACTTCTGGAAGGTGGGAATGTTCCAGGTACTATCTCTACCGGGAGAGGGGGTATCCTTCGGCCAGGGGAAGCTGTACCAACGGCCGCTCCTATAGTCCCCTCCTATACGAGTAGTAATAGCCGTAGCATAACGCCAGCGCTGTCGGCGACCGCCTAAGCGAAGAGCACTCATAAAGCGATGGTAGTTATCTGCGACTTGTATGCCTACATAACGCTCTGCTGCGGCACCGGGCGAGAGAAGGGTGAGATTGAGAGTGGGCGTAGCTCCCCAGCTTTGCATGGGAGACCAAGTCGCTCCCTCCCATGCCGCCTGCTCCACAAAAGTCAATACCGGGTCCATCCGATCTACACAAGCAGGTACCACCCGCATCCCCTCTATCGTGACCTGCGTCTGCTGGGGCAAAAGCCCCTGATACACCACCTCTTGCGCAAAAGGCACCGACCGATACACCAACTGCGTAAGACCTACCTTTAGGAGGCGCTCTCCCACACCTTCATACGAAGGCGCCGCCATAGGCCGATACGCCCGAATCTCCACCGGCGCTACCTCGCACTCAGGCAAACTATCTACCTCCTGCGCCAACCCCCCCACAACCAGAAAGAAAACCCAAGCTCGCCACCGCATGCAACAAAGTTACAGATCAATCCAGATTGAATAGAAAACTCATCGGGGGCGGTGGTTCTAATACTATTTCCTGGCACAGACTTTCTTTTTAGGCGGTATCTGCCCCCAGCGCTCCTGCCCTGTGGGGCGAGGGCACTCAAAATGTCCCTCTTACCACTCGGAAACCCTCTACAGATATTACATCCCCCCACTCCCTCTACCCTCTCCCCCCTTCTCAAGGGGGAAGAGGGTCGGGGTGAGGGGGGATCACACGTCCATGTGCCGTGCCCCTTCGGTGCCCTCCTCGTGACCCTATACGGGTTTCTGAATAGGAAGAGGAACCTTAGGGGCG
>JAVVHK010000008.1:0-17186 GCA_032249525.1 Bacteroidota bacterium
GGGGCGGGGCGGCCCCCCCCGCCGCCCCCCCCCCCCCCGCCGTGAGGGCGCGCCCGCCCTGCGGGCGGGCGCGCCCATCCCCTCTTCACAATATGGTATAAGGGCAAAATGAAGCTGTGAAGAAGGGTATCTTTGGCGGATGAGAGTCGGGGTTATTGGCGCTGGGGGTGTAGGGCAGGCGATAGCGAGAAGGCTCTCAGAGGGGGGGCATGAAGTGTATTTGGTCCGACGTCCCCATCAAGTGGTGGCAGGCCCCTTTACCCAGCTTACCGATTGGCGGTTGCTTCCGTGGGGAAGGATAGAAGTCGTGCTTTTATGCGTGCGGGATGGGCAAATAGCGCCTTTGGCGGCGGAGATGGGGCAGGAGGGGGTGCGGGAAGTGGCAGTTGGGCATACGGCGGCCTCCGTAGGCATAGAAGTCCTTTCGCCTTTCGCTCGACGGGGAGTAATGTATCCCCTTCAAACTTTTTCACCGGGTGCGCCCATAAAGTGGGGGACTTTTCCGATCTTTTGGGAAGGGGATGAGATATTCTTTGATTTAGCGACAATTCTTGCGGGCACATCCCAGTCCGTCTATTATGCGGATGGTGCGGAGCGATTGAGGCTTCACATTGGGGCGGTATTTGCAGCGAATTTTACGAATGCGTTAGTAGGCATAGCGGAAAAGATAGTAGGGCCTAAGTGGGATCGGCATGTCTATCTTCCTCTTTTGGAGGCGGTGGTAGCTAAACTTCATACTTTTTCGCCGGCGGAGGCCCAGACGGGTCCGGCTCGTCGGGGCGATAAGGAGACGATTCAGAGGCACTTAGCGTATTTAGAGGAGCGGTGGCCGGAGTTAGCGGAGCTGTATGGGGTTTTGACTCGGTATATTCAGGCTCAGTCGCTCCAGTAGTCGTAGATTTTTTCTTTTCGGACCTGGGCTTTTTCGATGAGGTACTTGGTGAGGCGGTAGGCGGCGATGGGGTCTAAGATGGGATAAGTGGGGCGAAGGGTGCGTTGGTAGTAGAGGTCTTTGTAGCGTTGCTCGGCGATTTTGATACGTTCTTGGGGATCTGGGGGGAGGTTAGCCAGGAAGTAGGCGATGATTTCGGGGCTGACGTTGTCCCGGGCGACTTGGGATTGGGTTTCTAAGGGAATGTTGAGGAGGGCGGTTTTGAGCTCTTCGGGGGTACGAATAGCTGAGATGCGCACGGTGGGTAGCTCCAGAGTGTCTTCGGTGAGATAATGCACGGCATAAATGAAGCCTTCGGTGGTATCTCCCGTATAGGCGTCTAAGTAAGGACTGACGAGGAAGCGGGCTTTTTTGTAGCCTAAGGCGGAGAAGTAGAGGGTATCTCCTCGAATCACGGGTACGCTATAGAAGCCTTCGGCATTGGCGATGGTGCCTCGGCGGGAGTGGTTGATGCGGATGGAGACATAAGGGATGGGTTCGCCGGTGGAGGCATTGAGGATCATGCCGGAAAGCTGATAGACTTTTGGGTCTTGGGCATAGAGCGTTAGGATAAGGGCGAAGAGCAAGAGGAGTTTATTCATATTTGGACGGCGACTAAGAGTATGTCGTCGGTGAGGGCGGCATTACCTCGCCATTCTTCTATGTGGGTTTTGAGGGCTTCGAACCAGGTTTGGAGGTCATGGGGAGCATTTTCGGCCAGCCAATCGCGTATTCCTGAGCGGCCGAAGCGTTTGCCCGTGCGACCACTAACGAGACGTTCCCATCCATCTGTAAAGAAGAACAAGACGGTGCCTTTTTCTATGGGGAGGATGGTGCTATTGTAGATGCGCGGGCCGGATTCTTCGCCTTTTTGGCCGATGAGCCGTTTATCGGGTTGGAGGGCTTCCCAGGATTTGAGCACGGGGTTGAAGGCCCAGAGGGGGATAAGCCCGCCCGCATAATGCACCTCCCCTAGGTTTGGGAAGACCGTGCAGATGCCGACCTGGAAACCTTCGGCGCTAATGTTTTCAAGTTCTGGGGAAGTTTTTTTGGCGGGGGGATAGAGGAGGTCGGTGAGGCTTTTGTGGAGTTGGCTGAGGATACGGCCGGGGTCGGTGACCCCGCGCACGGCGAAAATTTCGTAGAGGAGGGTATGGGCCATGGTGGAAAGGATAGCGGCCGAGGTTCCTGCACCGGAAGCATCTACGACGGCTAAGAGTTGAGCACCATCCTTGCCTTTGCCTACAAAGAGGAAGTCGCCTCCGATGATTTCCTTAGGGCGGAAGTAATAGACGCTATTGGGGAAGACTTGGCGCAGTTCGGCTTCGCCGTGGAGGATGACTTCCTGCAGGCGTTTGGCGACGGCGATTTCGCCGTGGAGGAGGCCGGTAGTGCCTTTGAGCTCTTGGCGCAGGATGCGGTCCAGAGCGGCTAAGGTGTTTTTATTGATGGACTGGGCGAGGGCGATCTTTCGTTCGGAGTATTCTTTGAGATAGCGATAGGCCTCTTCCCACCGGCCTTCCTGTTCTGCAAGGCGAGCTTTGAAGTCCGGCAAGAAGTAGGTGAAAGTTCGGTCGCTGACCTCTTTTTGCAAGGCTTCAAAGCGCTCTAAGGCGGTTCGAGCACGCTGGGTTTCTCCTACATTGAGGCAGGTATCAATGAGCGAGGCCAGCACTTGGGCTAAGAGAGCTGGATTCTGAAGGGTATTGGCGAGCTCCTCGGCTCGGGATAGAAGGGGTAAGGCTTCCTCTCGTTTTTGCTGAGCGGCTTTAATCTCGGCTTTTACCAGCAGGGCCCGCACAATCAGGTCTTTCTCGCCTAATTCGGAAGCAATATCCAGGGCGGCCTGTGCTTCCTCCTCTGCTTTTGCCCATTGTCCCTGGGTCCTGTGTAACGTGGCCAACGTAATATGGGAGAAGAAAGCCCCTCGGCTATAGTTATTCGCTCGGTGAATAGCAAGGGCTTTCTGGTGATACTCAAAAGCTAAGTCAAATTGTTCCAGCTCTGCAAAGAGACTGCCCAGATTTCCCAGCGTTTGGGCATAAAAGAAGCTTAGTTCAGGCAGGAGCTCCAAGTACCGCAAAGAATGCGTAAGGTATTGGGCCGCCTTTTCCAAGAGACCCATTTGCTGGTGAACGGTGCCGAGGTTGGATAGGGTGAGACCTAAGCCCCTGAAGTTATCTAATCGCTCAAAGATTTGGAGAGCCTCCTGAAAGTATTGGATGGCTTCTTCGCCTTTTCCTTGGATAGCTTTTGCGATACCCAAGTTGCGCAGGGCCCAGGCTTCGCCTTCTTGGTAGTGGATTTTGCGGGCCAGCTGGAGGGCATCCTGGGCGAGCTTCTCGCAGAGAGCCGTGTTATTGTAGCGGTTATCGTAGGCTTCCTCGTTGAGGCGATCTATGGTTTGCTTCTGACGCTCAATCTCGGGCTCCAATAAGGTGCTGCTCATAGCGTAGCAGGAAGTGGCTGTTCTTGGTAGTATCCAGTGCTTAGGCGATGAGCTACGGCCTTGAAGGCGGCAATCGTTCGATCTACATCAGCTTCCGTGTGTGCAGCAGTCGGAATAAGCCGCAAGATGATCTTCCCTTTTTCAATGACGGGATAAGTGACGGCCGAAGTGAAGATGCCGAAGTTTTCCCGCAGGTCCTTCACGAGGGCAATGGCTTCCTGTTCGGAACCCGAAAGATAAACGGGAGTTACGGGAGAGACGGTATCTCCTATAAAGAAGCCGGCTTGGCGCAGTCCTTCTTGAAGGCGGCGGGTGATAGCCCAGAGCTTTTCCCGGCGTTGGGGCTCATAACGAACCTTTTCCAGGCGCTTGCGGGCGCCAATGACCACCGCTATGGGCAGCGCCTTCGCATAAATCTGACTGCGCAAGTGATAGCGAAGATACTGAATCACCTCCTTCTCCCCCGCTACAAAGGCCCCAATCAGCGCCATCGTCTTCGCAAAAGTCCCCACCCAAATATCTACCGCCTCCTCAACCCCAAAGTACTCAGGTACCCCCCGCCCTGTCTTCCCCATGACCCCAAATCCATGCGCATCATCCACCATAAGCCGGAAAGGATACTTCTTCTTTAGCTCGGCAATCTTATCCAGCGCCCCAACATCCCCCCGCATCCCAAATACCCCCTCCGTAACTACCAATATGCCCCCCCCTGTCTGCTCCACATGCCGTACAGCCTCCCGAAGGCGACTCTCTAAGTGATCTATATCGTTATGCCGAAAGCTAAGCCGCCGAGCCGCACTAAGCCGAACCCCATCTATCAGACACGCATGCGAGAGCTGATCATAAATAATCACATCATGGCGGTCTGTGAGTGCATCTATCACCGATAAAAAGCCCTGATAGCCATAATTCATGACGAAGGCATCGGGTTTGCCTAAGTAATCGGCGATTTCGCGCTCCAGGGCTTCATGCTCGTCGGTATTGCCTGTGAGCATGCGAGACCCCATAGGATAAGCCAAGCCGTAGCGGGCGGTGGCCTCCGCATCTACTTGGCGGATTTCGGGGTCGCTGCCCAGCCCCAGGTAGTCATTGAGCGACCATACCAGGACGGGCTTCCCCCGAAACATCATGTGCGGCCCCAGCGGCCCCTCCAACTTCGGAAACGCCAAATAATGATGCCCAATAGCGGCATATTTGCCCAGATCGGCGCTCATGCGTGAGCGCACCTTGTCAAATAAGTCCATACCTGCCAAAGTTACGGCGAAGCCAGCTCTACTGAGAGAGCTACGAGCCGAAGAAGATACCGAGCCTCCCGCTCAGGAGGATACCACCGCCAGCCCCGAATGACGAACCGCACCTTCACCCAAGTCCCCGCTCCTATTTGCCGCACCGCTTCTCCCACTTCATCATAAGCTTCCATGAGAAGGAGGTTCGTCTCTACCTGCACGACAAAGTACTGCCTCACCCGTCCATCCGAAAGACTTACCCGCTCCCCTATCTCCACCAGAACCCCCTCGCACTCATAAGGCCCTACACCCTTCATGGCTTATACTAATACCATTTGCAATCAGAAACTTTCTCAATGAAGAGAGCTGTTTTGGCCGCGCCGCCCCGTGGGGGGGGAGCGGGCGGGGGCGGGGGGCGCCCCCCCCCCCACCGGGGGGGGGCCGCCGCCCGAAAAGAAAGTCTATCCCGCAAAATAGGATTAGCCGTGGAAAGTTCCTGCCTCACTTCCACAAGGATATAACCTCCCCAAACGCTGCTGAGATAGGGCATGAGAGGGGCCTGAATGTATATTGGGCATAAGGTCTCCTATGGGCGGGGGGGGTTAGGTTCTTTTTTAGTATGGCGCTGGCGGAGGGTGGCTTCTATGTCGGTGGGGGAAAGTCCTGCGGCTTTCAGGAGCACCCACAAATGATACAATAGGTCGGCGGTTTCGGCGGCGAGGGCGGCTTTGTCTCGGGCTAAGGCGGCTATGACGACTTCTATGGCCTCTTCTCCTACCTTTTGGGTGAGGCGGGGCAAGCCCTGTCGCAAAAGCTGAACCGTGTAGGAGCCTTCACTGCCCCCCTGGGCTCGCTCCTCTATCAGCCGCCATAAATGCCCCAGAACGCTCCCCAGCTCCCAGTTACTTTCTCCCTCCTCTGAAAAGCAGCTGTAAGTTCCCCGATGACAAGTAGGGCCCATCGGTAAGGCCCGCACCAAAATCGCATCCCCATCACAATCCACGCGCATTTCCACCAGTTTGAGATAATGGCCGGAGGTTTCGCCTTTTACCCAGAGGCGGCCCTTTGACCGGCTAAAGAAAGTAACTTGGCCAGTGGCTTGGGTACGTTGGTAAGCTTCTTCATTCATGTAACCTACCATGAGTACCGCCTGTGTGTGGGCATCCTGAACGACCGCAGGTAAAAGCCCCTTAGAAAAGTCTGGTGTCCTCATAGTCGTACGGGTACGCCATACTGATGCAGGTATGCTTTGACGGTGTGGGGGGTGAGCGTTCCCTCGTGGAAGAGGCCGGCGGCCAAAGCGGCGTCCGCTTGGCCTATGGTAAGCACCTCGTAAAAGTCTTCTATCTTTCCAGCGCCTCCCGAAGCGATGACGGGTACGGCGACGGCTTTTACTACGGCTTGGGTCATCAGCACATCGTAGCCGGAACGGGTACCGTCCCGACCAATAGCGGTGAGAAGGATTTCGCCAGCCCCTCGGCGAACGGCTTCCTGCGCCCAGCTTACTACTTCCCACGAGGTGCGGCACCGCCCCCCATACGTATAAACCCACGCCCTGCCCCCCTCCCAGGCCGCATCTATCGCTACTACAATGCACTGCGAACCAAATACTGCGGCGCTCTCCTCTATGAGCTCGGGCTTCTCTACCGCCGCTGTATTAAGACTCACTTTGTCGGCCCCTGCCTCCAAAAGGCGACGAATATCTTCAATGCTCTGCACGCCCCCGCCCACCGTAAAGGGAATACGCAAATGGCTCGCAATCCGCTCCACCGCCCCCGTAAAAGTCCGCCGACCCTCCACCGACGCCGATATGTCTAAATACACCAGCTCATCCGCCCCCACCTCCTCATAGTAAAGGCCTAGCTCTACAGGATCGCCCATTTCGCGTAGATTTTGAAAGCGCACGCCTTTGACGACCTTTCCTTCCTGCACATCTAAGCAGGGGATGATACGTTTGGTCAGGCCCATAGGGTCTTTCTAAGGGGCATTAGGCGAGGGGAAGGGGTCTAAGAAACATAGTTTTTGACCCAGGCGGGGATAGAGTTTTCTTTGTAGAGGGCTCGGCCGACGATGGCGCCATAGACGCCGACTTTTTGGAGGGCCTCCAAGTCTTCGGGACCTCGGATGCCACCAGAGGCCAAAATCGGTATGCCTGCCGATAGCCCCACCAGCCGCTCATAAAAGCCTACATCTACCCCTTCCAAGGTCCCGTCCCGTTCCACCTGCGTACTCAAAAAGGCCGCAATCCCCATCACAGCCCAAGCGCGAATGAGGGCTTTGGCTTCCAGGAGGGATTCTTCTTGCCAGCCTTTGAGGGTGACTTTATCGCCTCGGGCATCGGCCGCAATGATAAACCGCTTACCTCCGTAAGTCTGTATCCACGATCGGAGTAGAGCTGGCTCCAACACAGCTACGCTTCCAATCACTACCCACTCAAAGCCCGCCTCCAAAGCCCAAATCAAGTCCGCCTCAGAACGAATCCCCCCTCCCAAACTCATCTGCACTTCAGGAAAGGACTCCCGCAGACGCCGTAAAGTCTCCTTTTGAATGAGCTGACCAGCCTGCGCCCCCTGAAGATCCACTACATGCCATCGCCGCAAACCCGCTTCCCACAAACGCCTACCCACCTCTTCCCAAGACCCATACACCACCCGCTGACTAAAATCCCCCCGCTGCAAACGCACCACCTGGCCTTCCCACAAATCTACCCCAGCTATGAGCTGCATAGACGCACAAAGTTGGCAAGAATTTGGAGGCCGATGGAACTGCTTTTCTCCGGATGAAACTGCACGCCCCAAAAATTATCCCGCCGCATAGCCGCACTAAAAGGCTCCCCATACGTCGTCCGCCCAATCGTATAAGGCGAAAGGGACGCCCGATAACTATGCACAAAGTAAAAGTAGCTCCTCTGAGGAATGCCCAGAAATAGGGGGTCCTCCGCTAAAAGCTCCACCGTATTCCAGCCGATATGGGGGATGCGAGGGGCCTTTTGGAAGCGCTCTACCCTCACGGGGAAAACGCCCAACCCTGATACCCCGCCTTCTTCACTGTGCTCGCACAAAAGCTGCATGCCCAGGCATATTCCTAAAAAAGGTCGTTTCCAAGCGGGTATCCAATCGGCCAGGCCGGAGCGCTGTAAATCTTCCATGGCTGGAGCAGCGGCTCCCACCCCCGGAAATACCAGCCCCGCACATTCCCTCAAGTCCCGAATATCCCGACTATAAATCACTTCCACGCCTAAGCTTTCTAAGGCGCTTCGGATGGAACGGACATTCCCACCTCGGTAAGCGATGAGACCAATCTTCATAAGAGGCCCTTAGTGGAGGGGATGGTAGTTTGACTCCAATCTCTTTGGAGTGCTTCTCGAAGGGCCCGCCCTAAGCCTTTGAAGAGGGCCTCTATGAGGTGGTGGGGCTCTTCTCCTGCGGCCCATAAGTGGAGCGTCAGGCCTGCCCGAGTTGCAAAAGTTTGAAAGAAGTGTTTCCATAGCGGGGGAGAGATGCCCCCAGGCCCTTCTGAAATCTGGACTTGCCACTCGCAATGTCCCCGCCCACTAAAATCCACCACGACCAGGGCCAGCGCCTCATCCATGGGGAGGTAACGACGCGTACCCTCTAAGCGCCATTGCCCATACCGCCCAAGCCCCCCTACATCAGCTAAAAGCCCCCTCAGCGCCTCCCCTAAGGCAATCGCTACATCCTCCACCGTGTGATGAGCATCCACCTCCAGATCACCTTCAGCCATGAGCTCAAGGTCCCATCCCGCATGATACGCCAAAAGCGTAAGCATATGGTCTAAAAACCCGATGCCTGTTTGGATCTTTCCGTTTCCTGTGCCATAGAGGGTTAGATGAAGACTCACGCGCGTTTCTCGGGTTTGGCGCTCATATCGGGTGGAAAAAACAATCCTCGGAAGGAGGGCCATGATTTCGGTCCAATCTTTAGCCCGGAAAGCCACAGGCTCTAAGTGGGGCGGGAGGGGGCCTTGACGCGGATTGGGAAGATAAATAGCGCGCAGGCCTGCCCGGTATGCCATCTCCACATCCGTAACCCGGTCTCCAATGACTAAGGACCGGGTCTTGTCGGCGTTCTGAAGGTATGGCAGAATCATCAGGGGGGAGGGCTTCCGAAAGGGAGAGGGCGCTGACGCAGGACTGCGGTCTATGTGAATGCCTTCCCAGCTAATCCCCTCACTCTCCAGAATATGCAGGAGGAGACGATGAGGGCCCCAGAAGTGCGCTTCGGGAAAGGCGGGGGTGCCCAGCCCATCCTGATTGGTAACCATGACCAGCCGAAACCCTAAGCGCTGGGCCAGCTTGAGAGCCGAGATCACATGCGCTTTCAGCCGAAGGCGCTCGTAACTATCTATTTGCTCTGTGTCGGCTGGCTCCTCTATGAGGGTTCCGTCGCGATCAATGAAGAGATAGCGCATAAAGCAGAAAGTAAAGCATCATTTTCTGTGGGTGTGCCGATGGTGATTCGGATGGTCTCTTCGCAGAGGGGGAGGTGGCCTCGGTAGCGGGTTACAATGCCGCGGGCAAGAAGCGCCCGGTAAATTTCTTTGCTGGAGTGGGCCAAGCGCACCAGTAAGAAGTTAGCCTCCGACGGAAAAACTTGGCGCACTATAGGCAGCGCCCAAAGAGCCTGCGCTAGGCGAGAACGTTCAGCCTTGATATGCGCAACGCTCTGAAAAACAGCCTCTGCGCGGTTAAGGGCCTCTATGGCCGCTTGCTGCGCAGGCGTGCTGAGATTGTAGGGCAGCTTCGTGCGGTAAAAGAGCGAAACTACCTCTGGCGGCGCTATCGCATATCCCACTCGCCACCCCGCCAAACCCCACGCCTTAGAAAAGGTGCGAATGAGGATGAGATTCTCATACCTCCGCCATCGCTTTAGCCAGTAGCCCGGCTCATCAGAAAATTCCACATACGCTTCGTCCAGCACTACCCATCCGTCAAAAGCCTCCAAAATTTTTTCAATAGCCGAGGGTGTTAGCCGATTACCTGTGGGATTATTGGGGGAGCAGAGGAAGATCAGGCGGGTCTGGGAGGTTAGCGTCTCTAATACCGCTTCAGCCCGTAAGCTAAAGTCGGTCTCTAAACGTACTTTTTGCACTTGCGCTCCATGGATGCGGGCATAAGTTTCATACACCCCATAGGAGGGCTCTAAGGTGAGCACAGCATCTACATGGGGCTCGCAGGTAACCCGAATCAGCCAGTCAATAATCTCATCGCTGCCATGGCCGCAGAGCACTTCCTCCGGCGCTACGCCCAGGTAGTTAGATAAAGCCTGGCGCAGGGCTTTATGGTGGGGGTCAGGATAACGAAAGATGGAATCTGAGGACCAAGCGGCGGCGTAGGCGTTTTCGTTGGCGTCCAGGTAGATCTGAGCTGAGCCTTCAAACTCATCCCGCGCACTGGCATAAGGCGGAATCCCCAAAAGATGCTCACGAAAGCGCTTCATACCGTACAGCTATAGCTTTGGCGTGGGCAGGGAGGCCTTCTGCTTCTGCTAAGGTGATGACGGTAGGGGCAAGCGTGCGAATCCCCGTCTGCGATAAGATTTGATAAGTAAAGCTTCGCATGAAGGCGCTTACGGTTAGGCTCCCAAACGATCGGGCAAATCCGCGGGTGGGGAGCACGTGATTAGTTCCTGAGGCGTAGTCTCCGGCACTTTCTGGAGTCCAGTGGCCTAAGAAGACGGAGCCGGCGGTTTGGACTTCGGGGAGCCAGGTTTCGGCGTCTTTGAGGGATAAGATGAGGTGTTCGGGGGCGATGGCGTTGGCGATGGTGAGGGCGTCTTTTAGGGAGGGGACGAGGAGGGCCCAGCTGTGCTGAAGGGTTTGTTGGATGTAGGAGGCGCGGGGATGGGTAGCGAGCGAGGAAGAGATTTTTTCCCACACGGCGGAGATGAGGGGGGGATGGGTGGTGATGAGGCCGACGAGGCTATCGGGTCCATGTTCGGCCTGGGCTAAGAGGTCCCACGCTACCCATTCAGCTGGAGAAGTCTCATCAGCAAGGATAACGACTTCGGAGGGGCCGGCAGGCATGTCTATGGCTATCCCTCGGCGGGCCGCTTCCAACTTAGCCGCCTCTACATAGCGATTGCCCGGACCGAAGATTTTATTTACGGGGGGGAGGCTTTGGGTGCCGATGGCCATAGCCGCAATCGCCTGCGCTCCCCCACACCGCCATACCCGCTCCAAGCCACATAGCCTCGCCGCATACAAAATAGCGGGATGAATAGAGCCATCTCTCTGAGGCGGTGTGCAGAGATAAACTTCGGGAACTTCGGCTATTTGCGCAGGTACGCCCAGCATGAGCACCGTAGAGAAAAGCGGCGCCGATCCACCTGGCACATACAGACCTACCCGCTGCAACGGCACATACCGCAGCCCACATCGCACACCCTCCATCGTCTCCACCTCATAGGGCACAGGCTTCTGCAATAGATGAAAAGCCCGAATATTCTCGTAAGCCGTCTCTATGGCGGCTGCTAAGGAGGGTGCTATGGGTATTTGGGAGAGGGGTGGAATAGGCACACTCAGCTCACCTTCTATGTGCACGCCGTCCCACTGCGCTGTAAAGCGCCGAACTGCAGCATCCCCTTCCGCCGCTACAGCCTCAAAAATAAATCCCACCTCCGGAAGGGGAGGCTGCTGCGCCCTGAGCTTCTCCACCGGAAAACCTGGCTCATACCGATAGACCTGCCACATATCAGAAAATCAACTTACCAATGTCCATCACTAAGATTCCTTCGGCTCCAATGGCCTTGAGCTGATGCAAGGTCTCCCAGAAGCGGCTTTCTTCCACCACGGTATGTACGGAAATCCAGCCTTTTTCGGCGAGGGGCATGATGGTGGGGCTTTTGAGTCCGGGGAGAATCTTGAGAAGCTCAGGCAGCTGGGACTCGGGTAGGTTGAGCAAAATATACTTTCGGGTGCGCGCTGCCAAAACGGCATCTATGCGAAAGAGAAAAGCCTCTACCTTTTCTTGGGGTGCTTTGGGCGAGGCCGCGAGGACGGCTTCACTTTCCATGAAGACATGCACTTCTCGCAGGCCATTCATGAGGAGGGTGGTGCCAGTCGCAACGATATCTACAATGGCGTCAGCTAAACCCAGGCTGGGGGCGATTTCTACCGAACCTTCCAAAGGCACGATGGTAGCTGAGAGCCCCACTTCCGCAAAAAATCGCCGGGTGAGCTGGGGATGACTGGTAGCGATGCGCATTCCCTGGCAGTCCGAAAGGGTTTGTATAGGCGATTCTCGGGGTACGGCTAAGGCCAATCGGCACCGCCCAAAGCCCAGCCGCCGCAGCACCACCAGCTCCAATCCCGACTCCCCCAAAGTATTCTCCCCCACAATCCCTACATCCGCTGTTCCATTAGCGAGGTACGCCGGAATATCATCATCCCGCAGTAAATACGCCTCTAAGGGGAAACCCTGTGCTGGCACCCGCAGCCGATCCCCATGCAGCATCAGCCGAATGCCAGCCTCCGTCAAAAGCTGAATAGAATCCTCATGCAGCCGGCCCTTCTTCTGAAGGGCAATCCGGAAAAGGCTCACAAAGTCGCTACGACGTTCTTCTTTACAGAATAGGTTCGTAGGAGGCGCTCCAGCCGGCTTATCCCTTCGTCAATCTCTGCTTCGGTTATTGTGAGGGCTGACCGGGAGCGGATAGAGCGCTCCCCAGCTTTGAGGAGCAGGAGGTTTTCCTTATCCAATGCATCCTGGACGAGTTTATCGCGCAGTTCTTTGGTGGGGAGGTCAAAAGCCACCATTAGGCCCCGTCCCCGTACATTGGAGATTAGGTCGGGATAAAGGCCTTGGAGTTCTTCCAAGCGCTGCTGGAGGTAAGAGCCCACTTGGGCCGCATGCTCTACGATGTGGTCTTCTTCTATGATGGTGAGGATTTGGGCGGCGCGCACCATGTCCGCGAGGTTACCGCCCCAAGTGGAGTTGATCCGGGAAGGCACCCGGAAGACGTTCGTGGGGACTTCATCCACCTTAGGTCCGACGAGGATGCCGCACACCTGCATTTTCTTACCGAAGCTAATGATGTCGGGCTGGGCTTCGGGTCCAAAGTGCTCATGCGCCCAAAACCGCCCCGTCGCTCCCACCCCCGTCTGTACCTCATCATAAATCAGCATCACGTCATTCTCATCCGCTAACTGCCGTAAAGCCTTCATAAATTCCGGCCGAAAGTGATTATCCCCCCCCTCGCTTTGAATAGGCTCAATGATAATCGCACAAATATCATCCCGATGCTCTACAAACGCCTGTTTGATTTGCGCAATGGCAAGGGCTTCTACCTTTTCTACTCGGGCTATCTCCTCATCCGTGATGGGGAAGCGCAGCTTAGGATTCACAATCCGAGGCCAGTCAAACTTCGCAAAGTACCGAACTTTCACAGGGTCGGTATTGGTCAGGCTCATCGTATAGCCCGACCGCCCATGAAACGCCTCCTCAAAATGGATCACCTTCGTCCCTACTTCTCGGCGATAGCCCTTTTGAAAGTTTTTCTGAACCTTCCAGTCCATCGCCACTTTGAGAGCATTTTCTACGGCCAAAGCACCCCCCGCAATAAAGAAAGCATACTTGAGATAGGGTGGGATAGCTACTCGTTCAAAAACCTGCATAAAGTGCGCATACTCCTCCGTATAAATGTCGGCGTTGGTGGGATTGATGATAGCGGCGCGCAAGAGGTGCTTGAGGAAATTTTCGTCTTCGATCATTTTGGGGTGGTTGTACCCCAAGGGGATGGTGGCATAACACCCAAAAAAGTCCAGGAGCTCCCGATTATGGAGTTTGTCATAGATCCAGACGCCGTGGCTCTTTTCTAAGTCCATCACTAAGTCCAATCCATCCCGCAAAATACGCCTCTGGAGAATGTCATAGACATCGCTTGGGCGGAAGTTGATTTGATACCGCATAGCGCAAAAGTAACAAATTTGGCCCTGTGTCGGGATTTTTTGTACCTCTTTTGGTGGAGCGGGGTTTAGTGGAGCTTCCGGAGGAGGAGGTGCATCATGCGGTGCGGACGTTGCGCTGTCGGGTGGGGGAGGAAGCCTACCTGAGTAATGGGCAGGGGCTTTTGGCGCGGGCCCGCTTTGTGGAGATAAAGGGAGAGCGAGCGGTATTGGAGGTTTTGGAGGTGTGGGAAAGGCCTGGCGAGCCGCCGGCCCCTATTGGGCTGGTGGTGGCTTTTCTAAAGGCGCCCGACCGCATAGGGTGGCTCGTTGAGAAGGCCGTAGAACTCGGCGCTACGGATATCTTTTTGGTGCCTTTTGCGCGGAGTTTTCCTCGGCGGCCCAGCGAAAGTCGTCTGCGCCGAATCGCCATAGCCGCCCTCAAACAAAACCTGCGTAGCGTGCTTCCGCGCATCCAAGTGTGCAGTCAATGGGAGGAGGTGCCTTGGATGCAGTTTGAGCGCCGGCTCTTTGGGGAGATTGGGGCGTCGGTGCCTCTTCGGCAGGCCCTTCCCTCCACTCCCGTAAGCACGCTCTGGGTCGTAGGCCCCGAAGGCGACTTTACGCCCGAGGAGAAGGAGGCCCTTCGCCGCTTAGGCCTTACAGGCGTAAGCCTGGGACACCTGCGCCTGCGAGCCGAAACCGCCGCCATCCTCTACCTAAGCACCCTCAAAACCCTCTGGGGATACTAACACTTTGCCGTATGTTTGCCTCATGGCAATCCTCGTTGATGCCCACACCAAAGTTTTAGTTCAGGGCTTTACCGGCAAGGAAGGTACCTTCCATGCCCAGCAGATGCTCGCTTATGGTACTAAGGTCGTGGGGGGGGTCACCCCCGGTAAAGGCGGACAAACCCACCTTGGGCTACCCGTCTTCAACACTATGCGAGAAGCCGTGGCCGCTACGGGTGCAGAGGCGTCTATCATTTTTGTGCCTGCACCGGGGGCCGCGGACGCCATCATAGAAGCGGCAGATGCAGGCATCCGCCTCATCGTAGCTATTACCGATGGGATTCCCGTGCGGGATATGCTCCGGGTCAAGGCGGTTTTGCAAGCGGATTATCCCCATGTGCGGCTGATTGGGCCTAACTGCCCGGGCGTCATCACGCCAGACGCCTGCAAAATCGGGATTATGCCGGGGTTTATTCATAGGCGGGGCACGATTGGGGTGGTCAGCCGTTCTGGCACCCTCACCTATGAGGCGGTGCATCAGATTACGCAGGTTGGCTTAGGGCAATCTACCTGTGTGGGTATTGGCGGCGACCCCATTGTCGGCTCTAAACACCTGGATATCATCAAGCTTTTCATGGAAGACCCGGAGACGGAGGCTATTGTGATGATTGGGGAGATTGGGGGCACGGATGAGGAGGCGGCCGGGGAATGGATACGAGACCATGGGAAAAAGCCGGTGATTGCGTACATTGCTGGGCAGACGGCGCCTCCGGGTCGGCGCATGGGCCATGCGGGGGCCATCATCACGGGTGGAAAAGGAGGCGCTCGGGAAAAGATGGACTTTTTGGCGCAGTGTGGCGTAACAGTCGTGGAAAGCCCCGCAGAAATCGGGCGTACCGTGGCTCGGGTCCTCAAACGTGCCGCTTAGTGGACATTACCCGTCAGGATTTCGGCTCGGACTTTCACTGGGGCGTTGCCGTCTCCGCCTACCAAATTGAAGGCGGCTGGCAAGCCGATGGCAAAGGCCCCTCCATCTGGGATGACTTTGTCCACCGCCCAGGAAAAATTGCCCGCCGCGAAACCGGCGACATTGCCTGCGACTTCTACCATCGCTATCTTGAGGACATTCAGCTCTTGCGAGAGCTACATATCCCCGCTTTTAGGTTTTCTATTTCGTGGCCTCGTATCTTTCCTCAGGGGCGCGGCCAGCCCAATCCCGCCGGCGTCGCCTTTTACCATCAGGTCATAGATGCCCTCCTGGCAGCCGGTATTGAACCTTGGGTCACCCTCTACCACTGGGACCTTCCCCTCGCCCTTCAAAAAGAGTACGGCGGCTGGACCAGCCGAAAAATCGTAGAAGACTTCCTATCCTATGCCGCCTTTTGCGCCAAAGAGTACGGCCGAAAGGTACGTTACTGGATGGTACTCAATGAGCCCTTAGCTTTTACAGCGGCGGGATACCTTTTAGGCGTCCATGCGCCGGGCCTGCGCGGAATCAAACCCTTCTTAGCCGCCGTTCATCATGCGGCTTTGGTGCAGGGCGAGGGGATCAAGCTCCTCAAGGCCCTTTTACCGAGTGGGGCGTGGGTGGGAACGACCTTTTCTACGGCGCCGACCTTTCCGTATCGGCCCCAAAACTGGAAAGACCAAGCCGCCGCTCGCCGCTACGATGCCCTCCTCAATCGCCTCTTCGTAGAACCCCTCATGGGACTGGGCTACCCCGTGGACGCTTTCCCCCTCTTAGAAGAGATAGAGCGACGTCATGGCCAGCCCGGCGATAAAGAACGCATGGCCGCCCGTCCAGACTTCATCGGCATTCAAAACTACACCCGGGAGGTCATCCGCCACCATAGCCTCGTACCTTATATTCGGGGTCGTCCCATTCCGCCTAAGCGGCGGGGCGCCCCCTACCAAGCCATGGGTTGGGAAGTCTATCCCGAATCCCTGTACCTATCCATCAAACTTTTCGCCCGATATGACGCTCAGCTCCCCATTATTATCACCGAAAACGGCTATGCCGCCGAAAATGAAACCACCGATGACCCCCACCGCATAAGCTATCTTCAAGCCGCTCTCCGCCAGGTTCGGCGCGCCCAAAAAGAGGGCTTTTTAGTCAAAGGGTACTTTATCTGGACTTTCATGGACAACTTTGAATGGGCTGAAGGCTATCGCCCGCAGTTTGGCATCGTATATGTAGATAGAAAAACTTTGGAGCGCCGCCCCAAGGCCTCCGCTTTCTGGTATAGAGACTTTTTGGACGGGAAAGCGACTCTGTGAGGGAGAGAACTCACCCAAGTCCAAAAGTGATGTACTTTTGAGGGGATGACAGCGCAAGAGGTTTTTGAGGCTATCAAGGGCCGAGCGGAGCGGGCCAGCGGCATACAAGGCTCGTTCAAGTTTATCGTAGATGGCGACAAAATCGTGCATGTGGATGCCCGGCAGACTCCGCCTCAGGTCTCTATGGAAGATAAACCCGCTGATTGTACGGTTCGGCTTACTTCGGAAACCCTTAGCGATCTTCTCAGTGGCAAGACTAGTCCTGCTACGGCATTTATGTTTGGCAAGGTCAAAATAGAGGGAAATATGGGCTTAGCTATGTCGCTGACGAAGATTTTATGAAGGTTCCTTTTGGGCCCGGCACTCAGCGGCGTTATGTAACAGAGGTTTTGCCGGAGAAGGTAGCGCAGTTTCACGGGCAGGTGGTGCATCCGTATTATTCTACTTTTGCTTTAGCGCAGGATGTGGAGTGGGCCTGCCGGCAGTTTGTTTTGGAAATGAAAGAGCCTGGCGAAGAGGGGATTGGGACTTATCTTTCTATTCATCATGTAGCGTCGGTGCCCTTGGGAGCACAGGTAGAGATTGTAGCGACGCTTTTATGGGTGCAGGGGAGGACGGTGCATTGTGGGTATGAGGTTTATTGGGAAGGGCGGCGGGTGGCTTATGGC
>JAVVHK010000009.1:0-17112 GCA_032249525.1 Bacteroidota bacterium
CACCCAAAATGATATAAGGCACTTCAAAGGTCCCCAAAGGAATTCTCGGCAGCCATTGATTGGGGATACTACCTTTGCTTCATGCTTGGGGATGCGCCAGAGTGGGTTCAAGACCTGGCTCGTCAGTATTATGCAGGACGTACCTGTCTCTTCATCCTCCATGGAAATATTCACGATAGGGTCTGGTACCAGAATGAAGCTTACCCCTTACCGGATTTCCTTCACAAGGTAGTTTTTCGGCGCCGTCAGACGGTTTTTAGCTACAATCGGGCGGCAGGATTGACCTTTCGGGATAGCGAGAGCCGGGATGCTTTTCTTGCCTTTTTGAAGGAGGAGGGTCTGCGTCAGTTTCCCGATACGCTGGTGCAGGCTTTTCCAACTTTACATCGGTTTCTCCTTCATGAGATTCTCCAACGGCGTCGGGTAGCTCTGATATTGGAGTATGCGGATACCCTTGTTCCTCAATCTCCAACGGGCTATTATGGTCCCGAAGAGCGGGCAGCGCTCCTGTATTTGCTGCGTTGGGCACAGGAAACCCGCTTTCTGGAAAGCGACCTGACGATTCTCCTGCTCACCGAAAGCCTGAGCGAACTTCACCCTAAGCTCGTTCAAAATCCCCACATTAGCACTATCCGAATTCCATACCCCGATCTTCCCACTCGGGAAGCTTTCATTCAGAAGGCCTTTGAGAAGCGCCCTACCCTGGCTACCAACCTCCCTACCCACACCCCCCAAAGTTTAGCTTATGCGCTGGGCGGCCTCTCGCTCGTCCAAGTAGATAAAATCCTCGCCGAAGTCGCCGAAAGCCCCACTCCCTGGAGCGACACGCACCTCTTAGAGCGCAAAAAAACTCTGATTGAGGCCCAGGCAGGCGGCCTGCTGGAATTTCTCAGCACTACCTATACGTTAAATGACGTAGCGGGACACGAAGCCGTGCTTACTTACTTTCGGCAGATTGTGGAGCTACTGAGAGCTGGCCATACCGATGTCATTCCTATGGGGTTTTTGATTACGGGTCCGGTCGGCACGGGTAAAACCTTCTTAGTGCGGTGCTTAGCTGGCGAAATCGGCATCCCCATGGTCCAGCTCAAAAACTTCCGCGCCCCTTATGTCGGTCAGACGGAGGCGAACTTAGAGCGGATTCTGTCGCTTTTAGAAGCACTAGCGCCGGTAGCGGTATTTATTGACGAGGCGGATACGCAGTTAGGCCGTCGCGGGCTGGGTCTGGATAGCGGCGTCTCGCAAAGAGTCTTTGGTATGCTAGCCAGCTTCATGAGCCAACCCAAAAACCGCGGCCGCATCCTGTGGTTCCTTGCTACTGCCCGCCCTGACCTTCTCCCCGTAGACTTCAAGCGCCAGGGCCGAGCCGAAGAGCATATTCCGCTCTTTCCCCCTTCCGAACCCCACGAAAAGCAGGCTTTCTTACAGCGCATGGCCCGCCGCTTCGGCTTTACGTTGGAAGTGCCCGAGGAAGCTTTTGCCGACTTGCCGGACTTTTCTGGCGCCGAATGGGAGAGCCTCCTCGTGCGCGCCCGCCAAATTGCCCTCTCCCAAAATCGCCCCACCCCCACATGGGAGGACTTGCAAAACGCCATCCAAGACTTCATCCCGCCCACTTACCCCGAAGAAATCACCTACATGACCCTCCTCGCCATCGCCGAATGTACCCGAAAAAGCTTTCTACCCCCCAAATACCAAAACATCCCCCGAGAAACCCTCCTCACCCAAATAGAAACCCTGCGCCGCCAAGTACGATAAGCCGCTTGAGCGTCCCAAGAATGGCTTATACCCCCGCAAACCTCTGGATTCACCAAAATTCCCTATTTTTATCTTATGCTCAGCGTTACGCCGCGGGCAGCCGCCCGCATCCGCGAAATCCAAGCCGCCGAAAATCACCCCCTCCCCCGCATCCGCATAGAAGTCAAAGCCGGCGGATGCTCAGGCCTTACCTACGATATGACCTTCGCCACCGACCAAAGGCCCGACGAACTCCTCTTCACTTCCGAAGGTATTGACATCCTCGTCCCCAAAAAGAGCCTCCTCTACCTGGCAGGCACGGAGTTAGACTACACGGATGGCTTAGAGGGGAAGGGCTTTCACTTTCGCAACCCTAACGCTACGCGAACCTGCGCCTGTGGAATAAGCTTTGCCGTATAACTCCCTATGGAGCGCCTGCGACCAGGATGGTTTCTCCAGGGACTCTGGGACGAAGAGTACCAACGTTATCGCCTTCTCGCTTACCTCCAACGGGTCCATGCAGCTTTCTTTGAGCAGCGCCTCTACCCTGCTCTTACCGACCTGATTGATAGTTATGAAGAGCTCTTGACTATCGCGCGGGCCCAGCAAGCCGCCGCTTTACCGGACGACCCCAAAGACACCCTCATGCGTATCGTGCAGTTCGCTTTGCCAAAGTTAGAAGAAGGCATCCAAGAAGGCCGAGAAATCTATGAGCTCATCGAGCGGCAGCTCCAAGTGGAAGTCGTCGGGCTTGTTCCCCTCTACAAGGCTGAAGGCTATCTCTTCCTGCGGCGCGGCACCGAAAAGCTCATCCGAGCCTACCGCTATGAAATACGTCCCCTCCAAGACAAAGAAGGTCACATTGGTATCCGATTAGACCCCGTAGAAGAGTTTGTATTTAGCTGGATAGCTACGCCTTTCACAGTCTTGCGTGAAAGACTTCTGAAAGCCCACAAAGATCTCCCCACTCCCCTCACCCTCGCTGTGGAAAGCCCCTTGCAGGTCCCCCTTCAAGAAACCCTCCTTCCCATCATCAAGCGCAATCTCCCCTACTGGATAGCCCACCTTCCTCAGCAGGGCCCCGCCTGAAACGATTACCTACCCTAAAAAATTCGGCCTACCTGAGCGATCTTTGAACCCACAAAACCCCGAGCCCCATCCCAAACCTGAAGAAGAAAATCCCTTTTCCTGGGCCAGAGGCGGCTCTGCCATTCGCCTACAAGAAATATCCCCGCGCCTACTATACTGAGGGCAAGCGACCATCCCGAAGCCCCTTCACCCCAGAAAATCAACGGACCCAACGCTATGCCCCACCCCCCCATAAGCCGTAAAAGAGGATACAAAACCCACTCCCGCCACAAAACCTTCACCCCCCACTTTCGGAAAACGACCACCGTCAGAAAAACTATACCCCCGACTACGCCCACCACTGGCCCCCAATAGTAATATCCCTGAGGCACCAACCATAAGGTCCCTCCCACCTGACATACCCCCAAGACCAACGAATAAAGATAGAGAATCCGAAACCGCCCCTGCCCTATAAAGAAGGGCGCCAGAGGCGTTACCAGAAAAAGCAGCTGCGTAGAAAACATTACCCCTCCCCACAATCGCATCTCCAAAAGACGCCATGGCTTCGCTAGATAGGGAAGTACCATGCCCCCCACTCCGTACAGCACAATAAGCGTAGGGACTGAGATAAATGCCGTGAACCAAATAGTTTGCCCCAGACGCAGGTGTCGCCGCCAAAGGCTCGCTTCCCCACCAAATGCGGAGAGGAGACTCTCCGTAGCTTTGTAAAAAGCTTGCAGAACCTTGGATGAAAAATATTGCCCAGCACTGTATAGGCCCATATAACTCAAAGACACGAATCGCCCAATGATTGTCCGCTCAAAGAAAGTCAAGAATAGGCCATTCCATTGGGCCAGGTTTTGCCACAGGCCGTGTTTCCACAGCGCTTTCCACGCCCGCCAAGAAAAAATGGGCCATAACGGCTCCCTTAGGAGAATGGAAATAGCCCCCCACATGTACAAACCCAGCCCAATTCCTCCATACAAACTCACTTCAAAAAGGAATAGAATGTCGTTTGGGTATAGGTGCGAGGCCCCCATGGGAAGTAGGACTTGGGCTACCAGCTGCCCCAAGGGTAAAAGGATGAGGCTCCGACGCCGCCCCAGCGCTAAAGGCACCCAGCCCAAAAGCACCGCCATTTGATGTCCCACCAGCGCCAAACTCGTAAGTCCCCGCACCTCGGATAAAGTTTTCTGCCAAAAGGCATCCAGGTTCAGTAAGGCGGTAAGGATTTCAGGACCTCTCCATTGCCACAAACCCAAACCTAATACTCCCATCAGAAGAGCCGCTCCCAGCGCCCCTCGTATCCAGTAGATAGCTTCCTGACGATGATTGGCTAAAAAGTATGCCAGAGCCTCACCTAAGCCGCCTAAAAAAAGATACGCTTGCGTCAAAAGTAAGGTTACATAGCTATAAACCCCATAAGCTCCTCGGCCTACATTTTTGATTAGCACGATAGGTAGAAGCAATGCTCCTATTCCCGCTATAGCATATCCCATTAGGTTCCATACAGCTCCGCGTACGACTTCCCGGTGCGTCCCCACACAGCCGAAAATGCATAAGTTTGCCTATATGCGACCTTTGGCCGATTACGAGATAGACTCGGAGCGGGGGTATTTGCCCCCTGAAGACCCTATACGAGAACTCCCTGCGGCTCTGGGGTTGTGGGACGAGATAGCGTACGACCTACCGAAGCTGCTTGTTAGTGGGCGCATCCGTACTTTTCTTCGTCGGATTCCCCTTCTGGACCCGGAGCCTTATCTTTCTACGCCTGCTCAGTGGCGACGCGCTATGCAGGCGCTCTCCTACATAGGTCATGCTTATGTCTGGGGCGAAAATCCCCCTCCCGCTTCCCTACCCGAAAATATTGCTCTGCCCTGGTACACTGTCGCCCAGCGCTTAGGGCGTCCTCCCGTGCTTTCGTACGCTTCTTACGCCCTGGATAACTGGCGCCGCTTGGAACCCGACGGGCCCCTCACCTTAGACAACATCGCCCTCCTTCAAAACTTCTTAGGCGGTCTGGACGAAGAGTGGTTCATCCTCATTCATGTGGCGATTGAAGCGGCAGCAGCTCCTGCTCTCCGAGTACTTCCTCTTCTGGTGCAAGCCACCATCCAAGAAGATACCAGCACCGCCGGCGAGGCTCTCTCTACCTTGGCTCAAGCCCTGGAAGAAATGTATCGCCTTCTTATGCGCATGCCTGAAAAATGCGACCCGTACATTTACTATCACCGGGTGCGCCCCTACATCCACGGCTGGAAAAATAACCCGGCCCTTCCCGATGGGCTAATTTACGAAGGGGTCGCTGCCTATGGCGGGAAGCCCCAACAGTTCCGGGGAGAAACGGGGGCCCAGAGCGGCATTATCCCTGCCATAGACGCCGCGCTTGGCATTACTCATGCGGATGATCCCCTTCGGACCTACCTGCGTGAAATGCTGGATTACATGCCCCCTGCGCATCGCCAGTTCGTGCTGGACTTAGAAGGATATGAAATTCATCGCCACCGGGGCTTCTTTGCTCAGCCTGCCCTGAAAGACCTTTACAATACCTGCCTGCACTGGGTAGAACGTTTCCGGACTCTCCATCTGGAATATGCCGCTACCTATATTGCCCGCCAGCATCAAGCCTCCTTAGCTAATCCCACCGCTGTCGGTACCGGCGGCACCCCCTTCCTGCCCTACCTGGCTAAACACCGCGACGAAACCATCCAACACAAGCTACCATAGATATGGCGGAAGTTATTGAAATGCCTCGGCTCAGCGACACGATGACCGAGGGCGTCATCGTAAAGTGGCACAAAAAAGTTGGCGACCCCGTCAAAGCGGGTGACCTCTTAGCCGAAATTGAAACAGACAAGGCTACCATGGAGTTTGAGGCTCCGGTCGGAGGCGTCCTCCTCTATATTGGCGCTCCCGAAAACCAACCTATCCCCGTCGGCGTTCCTATTGCTATTATTGGGAAGCCTGACGAAGATATTTCCGCTCTCCTCCCAAAAGGGGACTCTTCTTCTGCTTCTGCTCGTCCGAGGGATGCTGAGCCTGCTCTTGCGGCCAGCGGCCCTGCTGCTTCCCGTATGCCGGCTCCCACCCCTGTGGAAGCGGCTTCACCTTCTGAAGCTCGTCTCAAAGCCTCTCCTCTGGCCCGGAAGATGGCTAAAGAAGCTGGCATTGACTTGCGTCAGCTTCAAGGCACTGGCGAAGGCGGCCGTATTGTTCGCCGTGATGTAGAGGCCTACCTAGCCCGAACCGCCGAAACCAAAGCCCCTTCCCCCCCTACTCCACCTTCTACGATCCCTTACCGGGAAGTGCCCCTCTCCCAAATGCGCAAAACGATTGCCCGGCGTCTCACGGCCAGCATGCAGGAAGCTCCCCATTTTTACCTCACCCGCTCCATCTGCATGGAAGCCGCCGCCACATGGCGCGAAAAACTCAACGCCCTCAGCCCCACCAAAATCTCCTTCAATGACCTTATCATTAAGGCCGTAGCCATGGCCCTCCGCAAACACCCCTACCTCAACGCCGCCTGGATGGGCGACCACATCCGCCTCTACCAAGAAATCCATATAGGTTTCGCCGTGGCCGTAGAGGAGGGCCTCATCGTCCCGGTGATCCGCCATGCCGACCGAAAAGGCCTCTCCGAAATCGCCACCGAAACCGCTACCCTCGCCCAAAAAGCCCGCGAGCGCAAACTCTCCCCCGAAGAATACACCGGCAGCACCTTCTCTATTTCCAACTTAGGCATGTTTGGAATTGAGGAGTTTACCGCCGTCATCAATCCGCCCGAAGCCGCCATTTTAGCGGTGGGCGCCATTCAACCCACGCCTGTGGTCAAAGGTGATAAAATAGAAATAGAACGGCGCATGCGGGTTACGCTCTCCTGTGATCATCGGGTCGTAGATGGGGCTACGGGTGCAGCCTTCTTAGCTACACTTGCGGAGCTTCTGGAAGAGCCGGCTCGGTTACTCCTCTGAAAGCTCTCTGCTCTCCGTCTTTTTCTGAGAGGCTCGAGGAAAAAACACCCAGGCGGGTGAATGATGGAGTTTCTCCGCAGGCGTGGCCTTCAGCCCCTGAATAATTGCTTCAGGATCCATCAAAATCCCTATGGTATCGGCCCCTACAGATGCTGCTGCCCCTAAGATCACTTGAATTAGGCCCGCACCTTCCCAAGCAAACGGCTCATAAGAGGCTGGCGATACCAGCTTTTTCAGTTTCTCATGAGGCTTTTGAAGAGACTTGAGATGCACCACCGGAAGTCCCGAGTACGAAATCTGCAAACGCCGCAGGAGCCTTCGCACTTTTCCCTGTTTATTCAGGGCAAAATCGGGATCATAAACCAGAAGCATGCGCCGCCAAGAGACAGAAGCGCCGGGATAAGTTATGACCACAGGAACGGGCGCCTTCCGAATAAAGTGTCGGGCATGGAAGCCTATCCCCTCCCCTTCGTTTTCTGGGCCATAAGCTCCTATTCCCAGAACGTCATAGCGCTCGGTGCGCAGGTGATGATGCAGGCCTTCCGTTACAAACTCCCGCTCCACCAGCAGCCGAACCCCCCGCCGCTCAGCTCCTGATAGATTTTCCCGTAGAAATGCTCTTAGGCGGTTTTCGGCCTCAGCCTGGGTCCTAGTCTCTAACTCTTCTATGACATGAGCCGAAAGAAAGGGCATTCCCCTTGGAATCTGATACGCATGATACAGATACAGGGTAGCTCGCAGCCGCCGTCGCAGGGCAGAAACAGCCTTCAGTAGACTCACTGAAGCCTCCCCATAGTCAATACCAGCTAAAATGCGCCCCATTCCTGCAAAAGTATAAGCTTTCTTGCGTACCTTTGTCCAGCCTTATGGTAGAAGCCCACGCCTCAGAGTCCAGTAGTCTGCATTTGGATCCGCAGACCGAAGCCCAAATCCAAGAAACCCTTCAAGAGCTTCTATCCCTTCCTGCCCGCCAATTGCGCGAAGAGCTCGCCCAGCGCCAAACCTCTTTCGCCGAAGTCACCCTATTAGCAGAATATCTCTCGTATCAGCCTTACCAGGTGCAATTCAACCGGCTCATGCATGCGTTTGAGAATTATGTTGACAAACATCTCCCCACATGGAAGACCCAAGCTTCTAATGAAGAACAAAAAACCCTTTCCGCCCTTCAAAAACGCTTTGAAGATGCTGTCACTCGCTTCCGTCAGCTTCGGGAAAACTATGAGAAACAGGCCCAACAAGCCGCTGAACGGGCCCAACTGCTCCTGGCTCAACTCCGCGACATCGTCCATAAAGAGCAGATTGATGCTTATGGCCGCGTACGCGCCATTGCCCGAGAATGGAGCCGCCTGCGAAACCGCCTCCTCAAAAAAGACCGAAAAAACCTCGTAGAAGTTTTCAGAAGCTACCTAATGCAATTTGACCAACTCTATCAGCGCTACAAAGACATTATTGAGGAGGAGCAGCAGTCTCTTCTGAAACGCCGCCGCCAAATCATTGAGGAGATTCAAGCGCTTTTCCCACCGGAAAATGCACGTGTAACAACGGAATTCTGGCAGCAGCAGCGGGATAAGCTCGCCCTCCTCCAACGAGAATGGCAGTCCATCCCCCTCCTCCGCATCCGAGAAGAAAATGAGCTCGCCCGGCAGTACCGAGAACTCGTCCGAAAGTTCCGCTCCCAATACATGCTCTTCCGCTCCCAAGTCCATCAGCGCATCCAGAAAAATCCCGTCTTAGCCCACGCCTACCAACGCAAAAAACAAATCATTGAGCTCCTCACGCCTATTGTGCAACAGGAGTACACCAACATAGAGCAATGGCGCCAAGCTCAAAAACAAGTTCAAAATTTCGTTCGGGAATGGCGCAAACTCACTGAAGCCACCTTAGCCCAAGACGACTCGCGTGAAGTGCGCCGCTACTACATGCCTCTCAACCAGCAATTTGGAGAACTCTTAGACACCTTCTACGCAAAATCTGAGCAGTTTAACCAAGAGTATCGGCGGCAGCAAGTGCGGCGGCTGGTGGAACAAGGAGAAAGTCTTTTGAGTCGGACAGAGAAGCTACTAAACAAGGATGTAATAGAAGCGTGGAAATACTTCCGGGCCCATGCTTCCCGGTGGGTGCAACGAGCTCGGCGCTTCAAAAAAGAGCCACCTATCGCCGCCATGTATGATAAGCTGCAAGCCATGCGGGAACGCCTCGCCGAAGCCCGCAAAGCTTACCTCAAACGCCTCTCCGAAAATCTGGAACGTCGCATCCATATTCTCAATCAGTTAGACCAGATGAGCGAAGGCTCTTCCCCCGCCCCCCTGGAAACCTACATTCAAAAGCTTTTGGAGTATGAGCAGGCCGGAGAAGTCCTCCCTTCGGCTCAGGAACGGCTCAACCACCGCTATCGCCAAGCCATTCAGCGCTACCTGCAGGTAACAGGCCTCTCCGAAGCCGAATTCAACGACGCCTGGCTCAAAGCCCAAGTAGCTCGCCAATCCCCCGCCGAAGTCCAAAAAACTATCCGCTCCCTCAAGGCCCAGCTCAAACGCTTGGAAACCGACCTCAATGGCTATCAAAATACCCTCGCCCTCGTCGCCAAAGGTAAAGGTGCCGAAGCCCTACGCCGTGACTTAGAAACCAAGATCCAGACCACCCAAGCCAGCATCCAGCGCATCTCTGAGACCATTAAGCAGCTCCAAGCCTTAGCCGCTAAATCTCCGAATGCGCCGTCTTCCCCATCCGCCTAAGTTTTATCAGGCGCTTCGGGAAGCCGCGGCTCGTACAAACACAGGCCTTTACCTCATAGAGGGTCCCAAGCTCATCGAGGAGGCCCTGGCTTCCCTCCCCCCACAAAGTATTCATGCTATCCTCTGGCGTTACGATGAAGAACCGCCTTTTGCCGTGCCTTCAAATCTTTTGTACCCCGTAGCTCCCTGGCTATTGGAACGTATCACCACCTTAGAGACAGCCCCACCCGGCATCGCTATCGCCTATCAGAAGCTCCAAGCGCCCCACCCCCAAGATAAGCCTGCCCTCTTTTTAGAAGGCCTTCAGGACCCCGGCAATGTGGGCACTATCATCCGCTTAGCCGAATGGTTTGGCCTGAAAGCCATATGGCTAAGCCCCAACAGCGTAGACCCTTTCCACCCCAAAGTCGTACGCGCCAGCATGGGCAGCCTCTTTCGGGTCTCCATCGCCCGCGCCCAGAACTGGGAAACCCTCCTAAATGCTTTTCCTGGACAGATCGCTGTAGCTACCCTCCAAGGCCCCCCACCCAAGGAAATTAACTGGCAGGCCATAGACGCCCTCTACTTGGGAAGCGAAGGCCAAGGCGTCCGTTACGCCCCTCCCCACGCTGTCTCTGTTTATATTCCGAAGGCCCCCTCCGCCAAAGCCAACTCCCTAAATGTAGCAACCGCTGCCGCCATCTTACTTTATTGCTGGCGCACCTTATAAGGAATACATCACATACTTGGCTGCTTCTATCACTCGACGGGGGTTAGGTAAATAAGCCTCCACCAATGTCGGCGCATACGGCATAGGCGCATCTGCTCCAGTTACTCGCACCACCGGCGCATCTAAGTAGTCAAATGCGTGACGTTGCACCATGTAAGCTACCTCCGCCGCTATCCCCCCCAAAGGCCAGGACTCCTCCACCACCACTAAGCGGTTCGTCTTTTGCACCGAACGAATAACCGTCTCATAATCTATCGGCCGCAAACTCCGTAAGTCTATCACCTCCGCCGATACACCTTCCTTTTCCAAGATTTGGGCAGCTTCCAGAGCCACATGCACCATTTTTCCAAAGGCCACCAGCGTCACATCAGTCCCCTCCCGCTTAATATCTGCTACCCCTATCGGAATCAAAAACTCCGGGTCTTCGGGCACCTCCCCCTTCAGGCTGTACATCAACTCCGACTCCATGACGAGTACGGGATCATCATCCCGAATAGCGCTTTTGAGAAGCCCCTTCGCATCTCGGGGCGTAGCGGGCGAGACGACCTTAAGGCCCGGAACATTGGCATACCAATTCTCAAATGACTGCGAATGCTGCTGCGCCAGCTGCCCCGCTGACCCACTCGGCCCCCGAAATACTATCGGCACCGAAAACTGCCCCCCACTCATAGAAAGCATCTTCGCCGCATGATTGACCACTTGGTCTATCGCCAGCAAAGCAAAGTTGAAAGTCATAAACTCAATCACGGGCCTTAGCCCCACCATCGCCGCCCCCACCCCAATCGCCGCAAATCCCAGCTCCGATATGGGGGTATCTATCACCCGCTGCGGCCCAAACTCCGCTAAAAGCCCCTCACTCACCTTATAGGCCCCATTATATTCGCCTACCTCTTCCCCCATGAGGAAGACCCGAGGGTCTCGCCGCATTTCTTCCCGGAGGGCGGCGCGTAGCGCCTCCCGCATCTGCATAACGGCCATACCCCAAAGTTACGAACGGCGACGCGTGAGGCCGATAGTTACCACCCATACCCCCACCTCTGAAGGTAAACTCTGTATCGCCGCCCGCAATGTCGCCCCCGTCGTCAAAACATCATCCACCACGGCCACCACCGACGGCAGAACGCCTACCACCCGAAAAGCGCCTTCCAATGTAACCCACCGAGCCCCCCGCCGCTTCCCCACTTGGGACGCCGTAACCACCTCCCGAATCCAGACCCCCTCTAAAACCGGCTTCCCCCAAGCCTCCGCTAAACCTCTCGCTACCCAACTCGCTTGATTATACCCCCGCTTACGCAAACGCACCCGACTCAGCGGCACCGGCAAAAACACTTCCACCTCCTCCAATCCCGAACACTCCTCCCGCAGCAATCGCCCCCACGCCCGACTCACCGCATACAACGGCAAAGGATCTCCGCGATATTTGGCCAGCTGAACCAGCGGCCGAAGCGGACTACCCGCCGTGTACCAGAATCCAGCTACAGCCCCCCTTATGGGAACATGCGGCCGCAAACGATAATAGGCCTCATTAGCCTGAGGGGCCCGCCAAGTAAGGGTCTGCGGCAACCGTAAAAAACATCGCAAACATACCCGCTGCTCCTGCTGATAAGTCGGCTCTCCGCATACCACGCACAAAGAAGGAAAAACCCAATCCCACATCAGGGCCGCTCACCCCGCTGAATCCGCTCTATCTGCGCCTGATAATACGCCGCCTTCTCCGGGAACTTAGCCTTGAGCTTCTCGTAAATCTCAATGGCTAACGGAAGATCCCCCTGACTCCAGCACAAACGCGCCATCGTCTCCGTGTAAATAGGCGGCGGCGAAACCGGTGGCTCGCTTTCGGGAACGCCTACAATGGGCGGGGCAGAAGCAGCCTCCAGGCCCTTCGGCTGAAAAGTCTCTAAAAGCCGCAGCACCTCCTCAATAGCCGTAGAAGGTGAAGGGGGCGGAGGCTCCTGCGGCAAGCGCCGCTCCTTGCGCGCCTCTAAAAGATACCGAATAAAAGCCTGTCGCAGTTTCTCCAAGGTCTGGGGCGCCTGAGAAAAAGCTTCCTGAGCTACCTGAGCTAAAGGTTTCTCTATCTCGCTTAGAAAAGACTGCCAAGAAGGCGAAAGGCGCTTGGACGCAGAAAAGGCAGAAGGCTCCACCGAAACGGATTCTGCAGGCGGAGAAATAGGCTTAGAAGCCGCAGAAGAAGGGGAAGAAGGAGGCTCTTCCAACGGAGCAGGCTCCGGCACAGATAGATGCACAGACCCCTCGGGATCAAAGTCGGGGAGCAAGATAAGCCTTATAGGGTACTCACTTTGAAAGAGCTCCGGACTTAGAGAAGAGGTAGGTTTTGTCCCCGACTCTTCAGGAGCCGTTCGGGCTTTGGAGGGCGCAACCGGCGCATCCGGATTTTCTAATGGAACATACGGCTTAGTAAAGGCCGAAATAGGCTCCACCAAGCCCGCTTTCGGTGACGTAGATTCCTTAGCCTCAGAAGAAGAGGGGGTTTGAGCTTCCGAAACTACCGACCCCGACGCCCCAGAAAGCGTAACCGGCGCATCTGGATTTTCTAAGGGAACATACGGCTTAGTAAAGGCCGAAATAGGTTCCACAAGGCCCTTCTCCGGCGGCGTAGACTCCACAGCCTCAGAAGAGGAAGAGGTTTGAGCCTCCGAAGAAACCACCGCCTCCGACCCCGCAGAAGAGGATAAGACGGGCTCTGCGGGCGCGGTTAGGGCCTCGGGTGCGGAAGGGGAAATGGGGCTTACTTCTATGGGCGGCTCCTTGTCGGGAGAAGGGGGCTGGGGCGGCTTCTCGGGGAGTTCAAACTGGAGGGTGAGGAGGAGGGGGGATAGTTTAGCGGAGGGAGGCGACTCTGGGATTTCGGTTGGAAGGGGGAGGGGTAGGGTAGGTAGGTCTGCAGAGAGGCTTTGAGTCTGGGGAGCGGTCTCCTCATCAGACGGAGGGAGCCGAGGCATTTCTTCTGACCTGAGGGGAGGCAATGGGGGTTCCGAAGGCCGTGTCTCCTCTACAATCTGGGTAACGGGGGTATCTTCCGGTGAGGGGACTACGCTTTCTAAACTTTCCTGAGGAGGTTCGGCTACAAGCGGGGGCAAGCGAATCGCTTGCCGTAGGCGCTCCGAAAGGCCCCGGTATAAGTAGACTTTAGCTTTCAGCTTGCCCTGGAGCTTCGGTAAATACTCGGGCGCAAACGGCATAGGATCGGCAGGGCCAGGCTCCTCACTACTAGAAGGTGTCCCTTCTTGCTTGGAAGAGGGCTCTCGGGACGTCTGGACTTCCTGGCCTCCCATGCGTGGCGGCGGCGATACGATCGGACGAACCCGATCCCCCATGAAAAACGCATAATACTGCCGATGCGGCGCATACAAAGACGCTAAAAACCTCAAGCCGGGTGCCCGAGGATCCCCTTCCTTCGTAGCTACCTTCGCTACCATCATCCGAGCCATTGCAAAAAACGGATACTTCGCCAGCGCCTGCTCTATCTCCTCCCGAACCGCCTTCTCTAGGCTCAACCCTGCCTTCATCTGCTTGAAAGTCTCTACCCAGTTCATATCACCAGTTGGATAAAGTTTTATTCACAACATCTTGGGCTAAACGGTCGCAAAGCTCCTGCACAAGTGTTTCCTGCACCTGACCCAAGCTGACCGTAGCAGGAAAGTCTACAAAATTCATAAAGCTCTGCTGCCAGCTGATCTCTGGAAAGCGCGCACTTTGACACTCTACAAAGATGGTAATACTAAGGCGATTTTGGGCGGCCTGCTGCCCACCTTGAATGGCTACTGGTGCCACTTGATAATCCGTAATACGCCCTCGTAGGACTATATCTCCGCCGCTTCTTACGAGGATGAGGGAGGTTTGGGTGATAAACTTTTGGCGGATAGCTTCGGTAAGGGTCTGCGAGAGGGTCGGCACGATGATAGCAGCTTCGTTAGAAAAGGCCTCTACTTGAATGGTGCGCACTTCAGGCGGCAAAGCCCCCGCCCGAAACGAGTATGCACAGCCCCCTTCTGCCAAACGGAAGAGCCCTAAGAGAAGTAAGGGCCCACGGCTCTTCCGAAACTTACAGATGATGGAGGCCATAGAGTTCTATTTTTCGGTAAAGGGTGCGTTCGGAAATACCCAATGCTTGGGCGGCCTTTTTACGATTGCCTTGAAAGCGTTTGAGCGCTTCAATGATGAGCCGTTTTTCCGCATTTTCTATGGACAGGTCGGAGGGGGCATTCGGGCTTTCGGCTGGAGCCGAAGGAGCAGGTAAGGCCGGCGAAGCCGTCGCCAAACGCTGTCCCAAAAGCTGTACCATGTCCCGTAAGCGTAAAAGCTCCTCCTCTATGCGTCCCATTCGGTGATAAAGGAGCATGAGTTGGCCCTTATCGTCGGGAGGCGGCAGCGAAGCCGAAGACCCTCCCTCCGCCGGCTGATATAAAACCGGCAAACGAGCCGACCGAGGCGGCAAAAGCTTCTCTAACATAGCCGCATCCACCTTTTCGCCCCCATGCAGAATAAGCAAACGCTCCGCAAAGTGCTTGAGCTCCCGAACATTCCCCGGCCAATGATACTCTAAAAGATAGTCCTCTGCATCCGGCGTCAGCTCCACCAGAGGCAAACGATACTTCTTACTCGTCTCATCTAAAAAGAAGTCTAAAAGCAAGAGGATATCCTCTCCCCGCTCGCGCAAAGGCGGAATATAGATAGTAATCGTATTGAGCCGATAGTAGAGGTCTTCGCGAAAGCGCTTTTCTCGGATAAGCTCTAAAAGGTCGCGATGGGTAGCCGCTACGACCCGCACATCGGTTTTGCGGACCTGACTGCTACCTACTCGGTAATACTCTCCCGTCTCTAAAACCCGCAGAAGCCGGGCTTGGGTGCCTAGAGGCATCTCCCCAATCTCATCCAAAAAAAGCGTACCCCCATTGGCTACCTCAAAAAGGCCCTTTCTGCTCTCAATCGCCGAGGTAAAAGCCCCTTTCTCATGCCCAAAAAGTTCAGAGTCCATCGTACCCTCAGGAATAGCCCCGCAGTTGATGGCCAGCAGGGGCTTTTCTCGGCGGGGGCTATACGCATGAATGATATGCGCAAAGACCTCTTTGCCAACGCCGCTCTCTCCCACAACCAGCACGGGCACATCCGTAGGAGCAACCTGAACCGCAACCTGCAAAGCATACAGGAGACGGGGATCCCGCCCAATAATCCGAAATCGCCGAGCAATCTGCTCAATGGACTCCGAGAGCGCGTGCATCGGCTATTTCTCCAATTAGGGTCGCTGAGGTGGCTTCTACGATACGGGCCTGCACCTTGTCGCCGGGCTTGTAAGTGTGGGCGCTATTTCGCACTACCACCGCCTTCCCGTGAAAGGTGCGGCCCGTAAGATCATTCGCACTGCGACGAGAGACCTTCTCCAAGAGCACAGAATGGACTTTCCCAATCTCCCGCCGATTACTTTCCAGACTCAGCTGCTGTCCCAGCGCTATCACGGCTTCTAAACGTTCTTTCTTCACCTCTAAGGGCACATCATCCTTATAACGACGAGCGGCGAGCGTTCCTGGCCTCTCAGAATACATAAAATAATACCCGCTATCAAAGGCCGCCGCCTTCATGGCTTGAAGCGTTTCCTGAAAGTCCTCTTCCGTCTCCCCACAAAATCCTACAATAATATCCGTGGAAATAACCGCCTGAGGAAGGTAACGCCGAATCGCCGCAATGCGGTCTAAGTACCATTCTACGGTGTAGCCGCGGTTCATGCGGGCTAAAATGCGGTTGCTGCCTGACTGAATAGGCAGATGAATGTAGGGGGTGAGATTGGGGTAGCTGGCGAGGGTTTCCAGCACTTCATCCAGCATGTCTTTGGGGTGGGAGGTAGCGAAACGAATCCAGACATTGGGAACGGCTTCAGCCACCAAACGTAGAAGCTGAGCAAAGCGCAGGCCTTGGTCGTTGTAGGAGTCTACGTTTTGGCCGAGGAGGGTGATTTCTTGGTAGCCGGCTTCGGAAAGTTGGATGGCTTCTTGGAGGATGGACTGGTGGGGTCGGCTACGTTCCCGTCCCCGAGTAAAGGGGACAATGCAAAAAGTGCACATGTTATTGCATCCTCGCATGATGGAGATGTAGGCGCTGACTTTATTGGGGGAAAGGCGAAGGGGGGCTATATCGGCGTAGGTTTCTTCACGGGAGAGGAGGGTGTGAATAGCTTTAGCGCCGCTTTCCACTTGACGAATAAGCTGGGGCAGGTGCCGATAGGAGTCTGGCCCTATAACCAGGTCTACCACCGGGCTCTCCTCAAAAAGCCGCTGGCGAAGCCTTTCCGCCATACAGCCTATCACGCCTACCATCAGGTGCGGCCGCCTCGCTTTGAGATTTTCTAAGTACCTTAGGCGCTGCCAGATTTTCTCTTCGGCGTGCTCCCGAATGGCACAGGTATTGATAAGAATCAGGTCTGCCTCCTCCACCTCTGTGGTAAAGCTGTATCCCTCCTGATGCAAAAGGCTCGCTACCAACTCACTATCCGCAAAGTTCATCTGGCAGCCATAGGTCTCAATATAGGCCTTATAGCCGCGATGATTCGGAAGGACTTGCAGGGGACTATCTTGACCGTAAATGCGGGTGTGCGCCAGTGCCATATTTACACAAAGGTAGGAAAAATTTGCATGGTCTTGGCCGTAGGTTGGGCCCAAAACATACGACTGCTCTTAGGGCCGGATAGTATTCCGATCGCCGTCCTGCCAGAAGTAGAGATCGTAGCTCAGGCCCCTTCCCCCAAGCGCCAGGCCGAAGTGCGCCGCCAATGGCAAAACTTCCAACGTCTGCGCTACAACGTCTACCTAGTCTACCCCATGGCCAAAGAAGCTGCCCGTATCGTCCGAGAAGTAGATGCCGAACGTAACCGCCTCGG
>JAVVHK010000010.1:0-16976 GCA_032249525.1 Bacteroidota bacterium
TGGGCGCTGGCCGCCGCCCAAAAAGATGATCCTATTTCCCCCAAGCCAACGACTATTACTACGCCGAAGTATTTTGCCTTCTGGACGGGGTTAGGCAGAGGGTTTTTGGGGTGGAGGTTAGGAGGTTTTTGTGGATTAGGGCTTAGGGGGTTAGATTTTTACGCGACAGGATAGGTTTTGGCTAATGATATTTAGGGTTTAGGGCTGCCATCTTTGGGCGCGGGTGGTGGGAAGGAGGGAGAGGGAGTCGGAGAGAGGGCTAATGAGACTCCAGGTGGGAGGCACCGAGAGCCATTGGCGGGGGTTGTCTGCGGCGGCTTGGAGGATTTCGGGCCAGTCCCAGCCGCTTTGGTAGAGGTGTCGGAGGGTAGGCCATAAGGAAAGGGTAGGGGCATTGGCTAAGCTGTCAGTTCCCAAAAGGATGCGGTGGGCCCAAGGGCGCAGCTGACGCAAGGGCGGCTCTCGCCGAAAGAGGTGCCAGTTGGCTAAGGGGCACAGGACTAAGTAGAGGTTCGGAATCCGGGAGAGCCAGTAGGAAAGCAAGCGCATGGGCATTTCCGTAACATGGACCAACCACAGGGCGGGGGCGCGTCGGGCAAGCCGGTAAAGCAGCTTTCGGAGCGGGGGGCGATAAGGTCGCCGATAAAACTGCTGCAGAAACCCCCTAAATGGCCCTCGTCCCGCCTCAAGCCAGAGCTTCTCTTCCCAGCTTTCGTAAAAGTGGATGCTTTTGGGGAAGGGGGAGTAGCGGCGTGCTAAACGATGAAGACCCCGCGAAAGGGCATACGCACTGTGCGGCGTAAGAGGATAGCCTAAACGTTGAGCGGCGCGATAACGACTACGCCGCACACGCGGATGAAGCCCAAAAAACTCAGCTAGGGGCTGAACGACTACCCCCGGGGGAATGGCTTCCGATGGGAGCGGCACATTTTGGTGCGAGACAAAAGCGGCCGTGCCTTCCTGATAGGCTTCTTCTAAGGCCTGGTAGATGGTAGCGGGGCTGGCCTGACCGCGCTTAGAGCTCATGGCTTGTAAGAAAGCGATCATGCCTAAGCCGGGGGAGATTTGGCGGTGCAGGTGAGAAAGTTCTAAGTGGGTGTGGGCATTGATCCAAGCAGGAGAGAGGAGGCCTGGGAGGGGGATAGCCTCGGGAAGGGGGGCTTCGGTGATTTCTACGGGGTAGCCGTTATGAAGGGCGACGGACACCCGAAGGTGGATGCGGCCCTGCCAGTAAAAGGCGACAGGACGAATCCATAGGGTCATCGGGGGTGCGCTAACATTAAGTAGGGATGCCAGGCGGGGTCTATATCGCCCGCACTGCGCAGCCAAAAGAGGAGGTAGTGCGGCCGATGGGGTTTCCGCAAGAGGCGCATACCGGCCTGCTCGGGGGTGCGGTTCCCTTTTCGGCGATTACAGGGTTCGCAGGCCGTTACGAGGTTTTCCCAGGAGTCTTCTCCCCCTTGGCTGCGGGGAATAACATGGTCTATGGTCAGATGCTGTGAGCTCCCACAATAGGCACACCGGTATCCATCCCGCTTGAAGATGTTTTCTCGCGTAAGAGGAACATGACGATAAGGTACAGGCACATAGCGCAACAGCCGAATGATGCGCGGCCAGGGATAAGTGGCACGCACAGTAGTGATCTTTTGCGTGGGGTGGCTTTCTACGATTTCGGCCTTGCGAAGGTAGATGAGAACAAACGCCCGCCGCCAGGTGGTGATATGGATAGGCTGATAGTCGTAGTTTAGGACCAGGACGGACACGGCGACCTCCTGCCCGAAGTAACAATTTTTCAGCTGATTAGGGTGCGGTAGGTGGGGAAAAGTTGGGGATTAAAGTGTGGTGGGGTGAGGGCTACGCCGTTGGCTGGGGTGGCGTGGAGGATGGTGTTGGGGTTTTGGTAGAGGGCGACGTGGGAGATGCGGTGGGTTTGGGGGCTGGTGTAGAAGGCGAGGTCGCCGGGCCGGGGATGGGGGGCGGGTGTAGTGAAGGCGGCTTGGTCGGCGGCGTCGCGGGGCAGAAGCCAGCCAGCCAGTCGGTAGGTGATTTGGGTGAGGCCCGAACAGTCTATGCCGGCAGGACTTTTGCCTCCCCACAAGTAGGGCGTTTGGGAAAAGATCGCGTAGACGCGTCCTACTCGGATGGGACGGGGTTTGGCGGGCCAAGGGAGGAGGTGCCCCGCTGCCACCCGGTATCGTCCCGTAGCTGTGTGCCAAATACCATCCGCAGGCACTATGGCCCCCACAGGGACCCGGCTGTGAAGGCGCTTTTCTCGGAAGAGAGGAGCCCACCGCACGCGTACAACAGCCCACCGAGGCGTCGTTCGGAATGCCTGCACTAAACTTCCCACAGGTACCCATCCTACATATCCATCCAGCAGCCCCCGCACTAAGAGCCACCCGCCCCGCATATCTAAAATCTGCTGAGGCTCCCCCCATAAGAGCTGGGATACCATCTCACTGCGATGGTCGGGCTGGGCCCGCAGCGCACACACCGCAAACCGACAAATCCAAAAAGTTTCCCCCGAAGGCATCTCGTGTAGGGCCTGCCAGGTCATGACTGGTGAAATTGCCGTAATTTTTCTGCAGGGTCGGTGACGATGCCGGCCCAGTTTCCGCCGGCAGAGCGGGTAACTTCTTCCAGGAGGGGAGCAAAAGCCTGAGCGATGCCTCCCACATAACGGATAGGTTCGGTCGGGGCCCAACGCTGCCAGGTGCGCCGGACAAAGGCCTCTAAGCGGCTCTTGACGAGGCTGTGCACCCAAGGGTGAGCTTGGTGCTCGGAGAGAAAGTAGGCGAATTCAGCTAAAAAGGCCGAGGGTCTGGAGGCCTGATAAACCGCTTTGCGCAGCTCCATGGGCGACTGCGGATAGTGCGCCTGAAAGGCGCTTAGTAAATCCTCAGGAAGCTCGTCGTGCAGAAGGGCCGAAAGCAGGTTTTTACCCAGGTCGGCCCCGCTTCCCTCATCCCCCAAAAGATAACCATGACCGCCCCGCTGCCGTAAGATACGCTCGCCATCGTAAAGGGCACAATTAGAGCCTGTCCCTAAAATGCACACGATCCCTTTGTCTCGTCCCCAGGCCGCCCGAGCCGCCCCTAAAAGGTCGTGCGCTACCTCCACATAGGCTATCTCTGGAAAGGTCTCTCGCAGAATGCTTTCCAGCACTTCTTTATTTTCGGCGCTGTGAAGGGCGGGGCCATAATAATAGAGTTTTTCAGGCCAGGGCCACTGAGCTTCCGCGAGGGCTTGGCGTACAGCCGAAAAGTGCTTTTGAGCGGCTTTATACCCCCCCTCCGCCTCTATATTGAAGCCGGGAAGGCGCAGGCGAATTCCATCCGAACGCACCCAATCGGTCTTCGTGGCCCCTGCCTCCGCTATCCAAAACACCCCCCCAAAGAACGCAAAACTTTCCCTACCTTTGCCCCGATATGGCCTCTAAGACCAAAGAGACTTCGCTGGAGGCTCGCATCATTGAGCTTTACAAGCAGCTCACCGTAGAGGGTAAAATCAAAACCGCCAGCGTTTACAGCTTCTGTAAGCAGCTCGGCATCTCGGAAGCCGACTTTTATCAGCACTTTGCTTCTCTGGATGCCGTCGGACGAAAAATCTGGGGCACTTATGCCGAAGAAGTCATTAACGCCCTCAAGAGTTCCGATTCTTTCAGTCAGTACAGCGCCCGAGAGAAGATACTGGCATATTTCTACACCTTCTTTGAGAATGCCGTCAAGGACCGAAGCTTCATTGAGAAGACTTACATGAACTTCTCGCTTCTTCGTACTTATCAGCGGCGGTTTCGGGCGTACATGATGGAGGTTATTCAGGAGGGGGTGATTGCGGATGAAATCAAGTCGCGACATTTGGAGGGGTTGTACTTGGATGTGCTGTGGGGTGTGCACTGGGGCTTGATTCGGTTTTGGCTGAATGATGAGTCGGAAGGCTTTGAGCAAACGACGAAAGCGATTGAGACCTATTTGCGGGTGCCTTTGGAGCTGATGGGGCAGAATGTGCTGGACAGTGCTTTTGAGGCGATTAAGTTTACTCTTAGTCAGCTTAAGCTTCCGAAGCTAACGCTTCTCTCATAGGGGGGAAGTTTGGACGCGTCGAGTTCGGAGCGGGTTTCAGTTCGCATAGCTGGGCTTTCGGAAGCACAAACGCTGGGCATGGCGCAGCGGGTGCGCGACCTTAGGGCCCAAGGCAAGCAGGTCATAGCGCTACTTTTGGGAGAGCCGGATTTTCCCGTGCCCGAGCCCCTTCAGGAGGCAGCCATAGCCGCCATACGGGAGGGAACCGCCCCCTATCCGCCTGTGCCCGGCTTACCCGCCCTAAGAGAAGCCATAGCCCACTATTACACGCGCCATTATGGGGTGCCCGTCTCGCCTCAGCAGGTGGTCGTCTCCAACGGCTCCAAACAAGCCATCTACAATGCCCTTTTGAGTATTCTCAACCCCGGCGATGAGGTTATCATCCCTGTGCCTTATTGGGTTTCCTATCTCCCTCTCGTTTATCTGGCGGAGGGAAGGCCTGTTCTGGTTCCCACTTCGCAGGAAAATCACTATCGTCTCACACCCGAGGCGCTTTCTCAGGCTATTACGCCCCGTACCCGGGTGGTGATCTTGAATTCCCCTTCTAACCCGACCGGGACTACCTATTCACGAGAGGATTATGCCGCCCTGGTAGAAGTGCTGCAAAAACATCCTCGCATATGGGTGATCTCCGATGAGATATACGACCTCCTGGTCTATGAGGGGAAGGCGGTTTCTTTTTTGGAGTTGGAGGCGCTGCGAGAGCGAACGATAGTGTGTAATGGGTTTTCTAAGGCGTTTGCGATGCCGGGATGGCGCTTAGGGTATTTGATTGCGCCGCTGGATATTGCTCAGGCGGTCAGCAAGGTGCAGGGCCAGACGACCGCCGGGGCTAACCTCATTGCCCAGAAGGCCGCCATTGCGGGTCTGACCGGGGATATAGAAAGCCTGGTAGCTCCCATGCGAAAGGCCTTCCAAGAGCGTCGCGACACCATTTACCAGTATCTCTGTCAGCACCATGCTGAGCTTCACCCTTATAAGCCGCAGGGGGCCTTCTACTTTTTTCTGGACTTTTCGGCTTACCTCGGTAAAAGGACTCCCCACGGCGCAGTCCTCCGCACGGCCGACGATATAGTGGATTACCTTCTGGAGGAGGGGCTGGCGCTGGTGCCGGGTACGGGATTTGGAATGAACACCCACATCCGCCTCAGCTATGCGGTTGCTCTCTCAGACATTGAGATAGGCCTGGTGCGGCTCACGCAAGCGCTGCATGCCCTGGCGTAAGCCCCTGCGCTGGAGCTTAGGCCTTGCTATTGTCCTCCTGCTGCTAGGCCTTTTTTGGCCCATTCGCTGTTATCGCTATGATTCACCTCGCCCCTTCTCCGGCCCAAAGTGGTATAACCCCTTTGACAGCGAAACGCTCATTTGGAGCCGAGCCAACTTCCACATTCATAGCCGCACATGGAGCGGCCTCACCGAAGGCCAAAATCCCCCTACCACCATAGATTCGGCCTATCGGGCCCTGGGATTTGCGTACTATGGCATCTCCGACTATCAGCAAGTAAACCCCGCCTCCCCAATCCCCATCTACGAACACGGCTGGGGCCTACGCAAATTCCATCAGCTCGTCTTTGCACCCCAAACCATTCTCTGGTGGGATTTTCCCTGGCCCTTCACCAAAGACATTTATCAGAGCATCTTAGCTCATCTGCACGAAACCGCTCCCCTTATAGCCATCGCCCATCCGTTCTTCAACCCCCTTCAAACTTGCCCCAGCGAAATGTTCCTCTACCTTGGCGGTTACCACGCCATAGAAGTGCTCAACCGCTACGGGGATTCGGTCAAAGAATGGGATAACGCCCTTTCCGCCGGCCACTATGCCACCCTCTTAGCCAATGACAATGTGCACGATGTGCATAACCCCCACCAGATTACCACCCGCTGGACGGAAATCGCCCTGCCTCCCCAGGCCACTCCTCACGAAGTTCTCCAAGCTATCTTGCAAGGCAAAACCGTCGGCTATAAAAATATCTATGCCGTTCCTATTGCCGCGCATGATTATCCTACTTTTCGGCGGATTCGGGTGGTGGGGGATACGTTGTGGGTGGTAGCGAGTGAAAAGGTGGATAGTATGCGGGTGATTGGGCAGGGTGGGGTGGTGCGGGCGGTTTTTAGGGGGGTGCAGGAGTTTTACTATCCGATTCGGGCAGAGGATACCTACCTTCGGGTAGAGCTATACACACCTCGGGTGGTGGCTTACACGAGTGCGTTGTGCCGGGGGGATGGGCCTTCTCGGCGCCCTATTCCCCGGGAGGATCGGATTCTGACCTGGGTCTGGCGAATTTTTCTCTTAGCAGGGGTAGGGGGGGGAGTGTACCTCATCGTAAGACGGTAATAGTGCCGCTGCGCCGAAGCCCCTGCCCTGAAAAGAGCTGTCCCTCCCATATGAAGGCATAAACTCCCTCAGGAACCAGTTCGCCGCCTTTGGTGCGGCCATCCCAACGAGGCGGCATTTCCTCCGTCTCCCAAATCAGAAGCCCCCACCGGTCATAAATGCGGAGCCGACTGAATTGCAGGGGAGGCGCCACAATCACAAAGTAATCATTGACGCCATCGCCATTGGGTGTAAATGCCGTAGGAATGAATATCCCCCGAAACGGCCGCACATATATCGGCCGGGCAAAAGTGTCCAGACATCCTTCGGCACTTCGGGCTACAAGGTAAATCCAAAAGAGCCCTTCCGCCCCAAAAGCATAAGTATAGGTCGGACTCCCAGGAAAAGTATCGGCTCCTATGATCCATTGGAAGGCGGTGCCCCCTTGAGAACTGTCTATGAGCATGACGGGCTGCCCCAGCTCTACGGAGTCGGGGGGATTCATCCCAAAGTAAGCCTGCGGCGGATCATAGTGAAAGAGTAGGAAGGGGGCGCTCGTAGCTAAGCCGCAAACCTGCTGAGCCTCAACAGTGTAGATACCAGGCTGGCTCACTGTCAAGCTGGCCTGTGTAGCACCCGCAATCGCTGTTCCATTGAAAAACCACTGATAAGAGAGAGACGGAGGCGAGGCGGTAAGCGTCAAACTATCGCCCGGACAGATGGTTTGGGGAGAGACAGGAGCGATTTGGATATAGGGTGCGGGGAGCCCCCGAACTTCCACATAAGCCGTATCGGTGCAGCTGGTCCAGGTTCCTATGCTCGCTACGACGAAGTAAGTCCCGGGCTGGTGGACCCATAGGGTGGGGCCGGTTTGGCCGGTATTCCAGGTGTAGAGATAAGTGGGGGTGGGATTGGTAACGGTAAGGAGGATGGAGTCGCCGGGACACAGCTCAATAGGACCTGATGGTGAGATGGCGACTTCGGGCTTACGCAGAGCTAAGGCAAAGGGAGTGGGAGATAAGGTAAGTCCCGCTTGCTCCACGAAGCTAAGGGGGGCTCCACTTCTATTTTGACCGCCCATGCTATCCCATAAAGTCCCTGTCCAATGGGCTATCTGGTCATAGGGGGGATCGGTGGCCGCATCATAGCTGATGGAGATTTTTGCAGGGGCAGGCCCCGAAATGTGATGAAAATAGTCGGGATTGATGAGGCAGAGGGCGGGGTGGTGGCGGCTGCGGTCATAGCCTTCGCTGGTAGCATCGCGGTTGGCCAAACGGGCGTTATAGGCGCCATCTTGCGTGGGAAGCACCTCTATGGGCCGATAGCGCAAAACAGGCACCGAGTCGCCTAAGGGATAAAGATAGGTACGTCCCGCCTGGCACACCCGCTGAAGGGCTCCCCCCAGATCACTTTGCACAAAGCCCAGATTCCGCACAATGGAGGTGGGGTCGGGGTTTTGGTGATAGAGCGTTTCAGCATGGGTGCTTAGCATGTGATCGCCTAAGTCTAACCAGTGGCGCACATAGGCCGATTGGGCGAGGTTTTTGCTGCTGGTGCCGCGAAGCTCTAAGGTATCAAAGTAGATGGGATCGGTACCTGTTATCCACTGATAGCCGCCCCACAGCTGGACCTTGCCGGGAGGGACGGGTTGGCCATTGGGGAAAGTGGCCCGAAAGTGCTCATTACCAGCCTGATTGTCTATGGTGTCGGTTACATAAAGGGCTCCCGAATGGTACCACAGGCCCCCCTGGCGGTTGGTCATGGAGCCCTGCACACTGACTAAGGTTCCGGGGGTTACGCGTAGAACTTCCCCCCAGTTGCTCAAAGCTATTCCCTGCCCATACAAAACAAGCCCAGTCCATCCTATCCACCAGCGCATTTGGACAAATCTACGAAAAAGCTCGGTCTATAGAGCGGGGGGCATTCTTATCTACCTCAGGCTGATTAGAGGACGAAGCGTCCTCTTCCGCCCTGGCGTACCTCTGATCTCCATAATAGGCCTAATATCCACCCGACTATAAACCCGCCTACATGCGCCCAGTATGCTACGCCCCCCACATCTGCATTTTCCACAAGGCTCTGACAGCTCCCACTCAAAAACTGAATGAGAAACCACAGGCCAATGAACAAACTAGCTGGCAAAGTCGTGAGATAAAATAACGGCCACCAGACCAGCACTCGTGCCTGAGGAAAGAAGACCAGATAAGCGCCCAGCACGCCCGAGATAGCCCCTGAGGCTCCCACCATAGGTATCATAGAGTCAGGGCGACTCACCACCTGGAAAACCACAGCCCCCACCCCCGATAAAAAATACAGCAGCAAGAAGCGCCATGGCCCCAGCTTATCCTCCACATTATCCGCGAATATCCACAAATACCACATGTTGCCAATCAGGTGAGTCCAGCTGCCGTGCATAAACATGGAGGTGAGCACAGGCTCTAAGGGAAAGCCTTCTTCTATCCAGAGGGCAGGGATAAGGCCTAAGGTCTGAATGGATTCTTGGAAGGCTTCGGGGCCTTCTTCCCAGACTAAGAGGAATAGGCCGGCATTGATGGCTATCAGGACAAGGGTGAGGAATGGGGGGCGGCCTGTGGGATTGGCATCGCGGATGGGAATCATAGCTTGGAGTTTGGATAGGGTGGCCAAACGATGATAGCGGAGGTGGAGGGCGGGGCTTCGTAGGTGGAGCCTCCTACGACGATAATAGCTCGTCCATCAGCCCCTAAGTTCCAGAAGTGTCCCAAGAGAAACACATTGAGGCCGATGGCGTCTTTTTGCCAGTTGGGGAGGCGACCGCCCATAGCGTAAGTTTTCCAGGCTTGTCCTTCTGTGAGGCTGGTATCTCGCACATCGTGGGGAGCAGTCCAGCCACTGTATCCCCGCCAAGGGGCTCCCCAGCACGAGTCTCCCATGAGATAAGATGGCACCACCCAAATATCGGCTTTTCCAATCTTCTGATAAGTAGAGGGGTACCAGCTATCCGCACATATCAAGACGGCCAGCTGCTTTTCTCCGACGGCATAAGCTCTTAGCGAGTCTAAGGGGGCAGGCCAAGTAAAAGCAAGCTCCGCTTGAATGGGATAAACCTTGCGAGTGATGCCTATGGGTTTTCCAGTCGGACCATACACGACGGCGATGTTTTCCAGAGGGCTTGTGGGATCGGAAGAGACGATGAGCGAGTCGTGATGGATTTGAGCGCCTGGGAGGACAATAGAGCCTGCGACTATGGTGATGCCGTATTGAGCGGCTAACTGCGAGAAGGTGCGATGATAAACTTGAGCCATGAGAGAGGACTTGATGTGGAAGGCAGCTGCGGCGTTGGGGTCGGCCCATCCAGCTTTTTGGGCGGCCTGCCTGTACTTCCAAAAAGTCCATGGCCGCCGAAGCACAAACCACAAAAGAGCCCCCTCCAACGTAGACGCCCGAAAAGCCCAAGGATGCTCCCCCAAAAGAATAAGCCAAGTGCCTATGTACTCAGGAAAAACGACTATCGCCCCTGGCCGAAGGTACGAGCGAATGCCCTTTAGATAGCGCTCTACCTTCTGCCGGAAAGCCGTCTCACAAGCATAGTCCTGCGGCTCCATAAAAGGTTGAATCCCAATCACGGGCGCCTGCCCCCTGTCTAAGCCCACCTCCCACACCTGCCATTCCACCTGCGGCCTTACCTCGCAAGGCCCCTCTTGATTCACAAACCACCACACCCCCACGCCTAAAACCAGCAAAAAGAGGAGTAGCCCCAGCCCTCTGCGCCGCTTCATTGGACAAAAATACACACCGGAGCAAAGTCGTATATTTGTGAAGTGGAGGCACCTCATATTCCGCAGAAGGGGCCTTATGCCGTATCCCTAAAAGCCGGGACTTATTGGTGGTGTGCATGCGGCCGGAGTGCTCAGCAGCCCTTCTGTGATGGCAGCCATAAGGGCTCTTCCTTTCGGCCTTTGAAGGTAGAGATGACCGAAGAGAAAAAAGTCTATCTCTGCGGCTGCAAGCACACGAAAAATCCTCCATTTTGTGATGGGACGCATAAGACGTTATGAGGGGGGAGAGTTTCTGAGATGGGGGTGGAGGAGGTGGGTTTAGGACGCGGCTCCTGCCCCGCCAAAATTTTATGCATCTTTGCTTAGCCCATGGACCAAAGCCGCATTCGCAACTTTTGCATCATTGCCCATATTGACCACGGAAAGAGTACCTTAGCAGACCGGCTTTTAGAGGCCACCGGCACGCTCTCTCAGCGCGAAATGATGGACCAGGTCTTAGACAGCATGGACTTAGAGCGGGAAAAGGGTATCACGATTAAGAGCCACCCCGTCCAAATGCACTACCAGGGCTATGTACTCAATCTCATTGATACGCCGGGGCATGTAGATTTCTCCTACGAGGTTTCGCGGGCTATAGCCGCATGTGAGGGGGCTTTGCTGGTCGTGGATGCTAGCCAGGGCATTCAGGCGCAGACCCTGGCCAACCTATACTTGGCCTTAGAACATGACTTGGAGATTATTCCTGTGCTCAATAAGATAGACCTACCGGCGGCCCGACCCGATGAGGTGCGGGATCAGGTGGTGGAGCTTTTAGGGTGTAAGCCGGAGGAAGTGATTTACGCCAGTGCAAAGGAGGGAATAGGCATTACGGAGATTCTGCAGGCGATTTTGGAGCGGGTGCCGCCCCCGGCGGGCGACCCGCAGGCTCCCCTTCAGGCGCTTATCTTTGACTCGCAGTTTGACCCTTATCGGGGGGCCATCGCGTATGTGCGGGTGGTCAATGGGGAGCTTCGGCCAGGCCAACGTATCCGCCTTATGGCCACCGGCGCCGAGTACACCGTAGAAGAGGTGGGCATCTTCCAGCTCAAAAGACGCCCCGAAAGCTATATCCCTTGTGGTTCCGTCGGCTATGTCATTGCCGGCATCAAAAACATCCGGGAAATCAAAGTCGGGGACACTATTACGGATGTGGAGCGCCCGGCTTCCCAGCCCCTCAAGGGCTTTCGGGAAATGAAGCCCATGGTCTTTGCCGGCTTTTATCCTATGCAGTCGGAGCGGTTTGAAGACCTACGCGACGCTCTGGAAAAGCTCCGGCTCAACGATGCCGCCATCCAGTTTGAGCCGGAGACAAGTGCGGCGCTGGGCTTCGGATTTCGGGTGGGGTTCTTAGGCCTTTTGCACATGGAAATCGTCCAGGAGCGCTTAGAGCGGGAGTTTGGCGTGGAAGTGTTAGCCACCGTGCCTAACGTCCCCTACCATGCCCACCTCCGTACAGGCGAAGTGGTAGTCGTGACCAATCCCGCTCAGATGCCAGACCCCGCTAAAATTGAGCGCTTAGAAGAGCCCTTCGTGCGCGTGCAAATTATCACCGACGCCGCCTATATCGGCCCGCTTATGGAACTCTGTCAGAGCCGACGAGGCATCTTCAAAAATCAAGTTTATCTTTCGCCCACGCGGGTGGAGCTCACCTACGAAATGCCCCTGGCCGAAATACTATTTGACTTTTACGACCGGCTCAAATCCCTTTCCCGTGGCTATGCTTCACTGGACTATGAGCTCATAGGATACCGCCCCAGCGACCTTGTTCGGATGGACATCCTGCTCAATGGCGAGCGCGTGGATGCCTTGAGCTGTATCATTCATAGAGAGAAGGCCTACGACTGGGGCCGGCGCCTCTGCCAAAAACTAAAAGAACTAATCCCGCGTCAGCAGTTTGAAGTCGCTATTCAAGCGGCTATTTATGGGCGGGTGATTGCCCGAGAAACCATCAAAGCCCTGCGCAAAGATGTAACTGCCAAGTGTTATGGGGGAGACATCACCCGTAAGCGCAAGCTCTTAGAACGGCAAAAAGAAGGGAAGAAGCGCATGCGTCAGTTAGGCCGGGTGGAAGTGCCTCAGGAAGCTTTCATAGCCGTTCTCAAGTTAGATTAGCCATGGAGCACCCAGTTTGGGAAAGACTTTGGGAGAGGTACCAGCGGGAGCGCCGAAAGGTCATGGAGAAGGAAGCGTTTTTCGTGCTACTACAAGTTTTTCCGGCTATTTTGGTGGCGCAGGCGGATGGATTTACGGATACGAATGAAATTCAACGGCTAGAGGAGGTGGTGCGTTTTTTGTGTCGGGAGCGGCCTGAGCTACTTTCGGCGCTGGACTGGCGCTCGGAAATGCGGTATTTAGCCATAGATGCAGAGTTTTGGCGGCGTCCTTTTATAGAGGCTTTGCGGGGGTACTTGGAGGCGCATCCGGAGAAATACTTTCAGCAGGCAGAATTTTTGTATGCGACGGCGGCAGCCAGTACAGGGGATATTTTGAAGAATATTCTCATGCAATCGGGGCGCAGGGTAGAAGTAGGGCATCACGAGCTGATTTCCGACCGGGAAAGGGCCGAAATAGAGCGGCTATCCCAGGATTTGGGTTTTGATGCCCATCCGGAGGCCGCTTCGTACCTTCGCCGCCTAATTGAGCAGCCTCATGGCTAAGAAGGTAGCTGTTTTAGACTTAGGAACGAATTCATTTCACCTCCTTCTGGCCCGGATAGACGTAGAGCACGAGCGAGTGGAAATAGACCGGCAAGCGCGGGTTTTTGTCTTTTTGGGGGAAGGGATGGAAGCGACGCAGCCGCCTTCATTTTCGGAGGCGAAGATGGAGCAGGCCTTGAGCGTATTGCGCAGCTTTTGGAAGGAAGGGGAGGATTATGGGGCGCAGGTGTGGTTGGCTTGCGGTACGGAGGCCTTCCGACGAGCCGCTAATGGAGCGCTATTCCTCTCCCTCATTCGGCAAACCCTGGGCTTAGAGGTGCGCATCCTCACCGGCATGGAAGAAGCCCGCCTCATCTACGAAGGCGTTCGCCACGGACTTCGCCTGCCCCAAGAAAAACATCTGGTCGTGGATATTGGCGGCGGCTCCGTAGAGCTCATCCTTGCTGAAAATAACGAGATCCTCCACCTCACCAGCTTGCCTCTGGGCGTTACTCGCCTCAAAAATCAGTTCCCTGACGAAGACCCTCTTTCCCCTTCCACCATCCAGCAGATAAAAGCCCATATAGACCAGACTTTGCAGCCCTACTTGGAGAGTATTCGGGGGATAGAGGTGCGGTATCTGATAGGCAGTTCGGGAACCTTCAAGACCTTGGGGCGGCTGGTAGCCCATCACGTAGATGATGCGATGGGGGCACAGTCTATCCATGGGTATCGGTTTGCGGCCGCTTTATTCCACCCTATCTATCAAAAGCTCACCACGCTTCCGCTGAAGCAGCGCCTGCGTCTCAAAGGCATGCAGGCCGAACGCGCCCCCCTCATTCCTTATGGGGCTATCGTCGTAGAAAGGCTTTTAGCGCACCTGCCTATTCAGACCATCTTGATTAGCGGGTACGCACTGCGAGAAGGGATCTTATATGATTATGCCCGAAAGCTCTTTCAGGGGCACGATCCCGAAATACTTCCTCTGCGGGAGGCCTCTATTCAGGCCTTAGCTCACCGATATCAGCTTTCTCTGCGGCATGCGGAGATCACACGGCTTTGGGCCGAAGCTCTTTTTGACCACCTGGCTCCCCTCCATCGGCTCTCTCAAACCGAACGAGAATGGCTGTCGTATGCTGCCTTCCTGCATGACATTGGCCACTACATAAACCCCAGCGGTCATCATAAGCACGGCCAATACATTATCCTTCACAGTCCCATGCCGGGCTTCTCCTCCGAAGAGCTCCTTCTAATTTCTAACCTCGTGCGCTACCACCGCAAGAGCCTACCTTCTTCCGAGCATTTTCATTATGCGGTGCTCTCTAAGTCCCAAAAGAAAGTGATTGGCTATTTAGCGCCTCTTTTGCGGCTCGCTGACCAGCTGGCCAAATACCTGCAGGAGCCTCCCGGCCCCTTAGAGACCAGCTGGAACGACGAAAAAGTAGAATTGGTGATCCCTACTACGCATGCGCAAGCGGCTTCGCACCTGCCAGCCATTCGTGCGGAGGTGGAAGACTTCTTTGAGCGGGGATATAATCGGCGTCTCTTAATTAGTTTCCGATGGGTGCCGCTGCCTGTATCGTAGGCCTATGGCTTCAAGTGGTGGAAGTCTGGCCTTCGGGCATGCGGCTCGTTACCTATCCTGATTTGGAGCGGCAAGGGCCCATGGCGGGGGTATTTGTGGCGTGGCCCCACCCTTCCGAGGCCTGGGAAACAGGCGAGTTTTTTTTGAGACTTTTTTACAACCCCTCTTATCCTTCGGATAGGACGCGCCGGCTGAGGGAGTGGGCGGATAGTTTGGGACTAGTTTTTTTTACTTGGAGCGGGCCGGAGGGGGCGGCTTTGATAGCGGAGGTGCCATGGAGCTACAAAATGCAGGCGCTCCAATGGCTTTATGCCGTAGTGGGATCGTTGGAGTTAGGGGATGAGCGTCTGTACCGATGGGCGGTGCATCGGTACTATCGGCAAGCGGAGGGTTTGCAGCTGAGCCGGGAAATTGCGTTGCGCCGGCGGGGTTGGAAAGGAAAGCCGCCCTCTTACGAGGCCGTGAAAAACTACTTTTACGCCTACCTTAGGCCGGAGAGCTTGTGGGTAGGGGTCTTTGGGCGGCTCACCCTGCGGGAAAAGGCCAGCTTGCGCCGACTTTGGGCCCTCTGGCGCACCCCTACCTCCGACTCCATCTCCAGCGAAAAAATTAGCCAGACCACCCCCTCTGCCGATACCGTGGAAGAAAATCTATGGGCCTACCCCATATACGGTTCTGCCTGGGTAGAAACCCCCAGTAGCTGGCCCGAGCGATTAGCGTTTGTAGAGGCTTTTCTGAGCCGATGGCAAAGAGAAGCGCCCCCCCTTCAGTTTCGCGGGGCATTTGAGGGAAGAGAGCGATATAGCTTTGACGTGCGTTTAGATGGAAAAAGTTACCAGTATCTGCGCCGTCTTACGCATTTAGCTGCGCGGGATAGCGCAGAGGCCCAAGCGTGGCAAATGGCTTATCTACGTCGCTGTCTTAGGCTTCGGGGAGAGCCCGCCCGCTACCCCGATGTGTGGATAGGGGCGCTTTTGCGGGGCGATTCGGTAGCTTTACCCGATACTTTGCCGGATACGCTCTGGTGGAGGGGGTGGAGGGTGAGCTTACGAGGCTTATGGCTGGTGCAGGAGCTTTATGCGCTGGATACGTTGGAAGAAGAAACAGAGCTAGAGCGGCCCGTAGCACTTTCGCCGGACACCATTTCGCATTTTTCTCCGTTTGAGACGCTATGGGTGCCTCCTCGTGAAGGGGCGGAGCCGCCTTTGGAGGTGTGGGCGGCCGCCATGCAGCACAATCTCACGATTCGGCCTCTGCTCAAATGGGTCTTGATTGGCTATTACCAGCATCGCAGGGGCCAGGCCTCTACCCTTCGGCGCCTGCATGCATGGCGGAGGGTCCTCATCCAGCAGTACAAATTGCCGCCGCAGGCCTTACAGGTTCAGGTACGGCCAGCGTCTCCGGACATTTCTCCTAAGGCTATTCGGGTGATATGCGTGGGCTCTTAGTGGGGGGGTTGTGGCTGGTAGGCTGGGGCCAGGGGTGGTGCCTGCAATCCCCTGCTATTAGAGGCTTGGCCCAATGGCGTTTGTATCACCTTTTGCCGGGGGGCCGAGCCGAGGCTACGGCTCAGGCAGTGCTGAGCCTGCTTTTGCAGGACTCGGTTGTGCGGTATGTGCGGTATGTGTATCATGTGCAGGTACGGTATTACCGACAAGGGGCTTGGATGGTTCTGGATGGCGAAGCCACAGAAGAGGGTGCCTATGCGTTTTTTCATGCGCTACGGGGAGCGGTAGATAGATTTCCCCAGCTTTTGCGCTTGTATGCTGGGCAAGTCTTAGAGTCCGGCGAATGGCCGCAGGCTGCGGCTCGGCGCCTCTGGAAAGATACCCTCCAAGTCCCTACGGCTCTTCAGCTGAGCCAGTTCTTTTATGATGTTTGGTTGGGAGGTAAGGTTTATGCGGTTTATTGGGGTCGGCAAGGGGGGCTTGTCCGAAGGGCACTGCCTTTTTTGGGGCAAGATTCTCTTTTAGTGGGGGAGTCTTATCCTTGGCCGGAGGCTCCTCTGAATGTCCAGGCTTTGCCTGCTCATAGTCCCATGGTCTTTTATACTCGCTGGTCTGTCCCTAAACGCTCGTGGGCCGCGCTCTTAGCTTTGTGGGACTATCTCAAAGGGTTGGAGGGGTACTTATGCGAAGAAAAGCAGCTGACCTGTCAGTTTTCTTGGAGTCCTACGCCCAAAGGCATGGAGGTGTGGATTTACACTACTTTGCCTTATGCGACGGCGCAAGCGTTGGAGGGCTTTTTGGCTCGGCGCAAAGAGCTTCGGAAAGGTAGTCTTCAGAATCGCTTCTTAGCTTGGCAGCGGGAAAGCTCTGCCCAGCTTCTCTTAGGGCAGTGGCTCTGCCTCTGGCAACTCGGCAAATATCAAGACCCTTCCCCCAAAGAAGTCCGACAAGCGCTAAGCAAAATTCAGGGCCTATTTTTCCCGATTTCCCTCTAATACCCTTTTGAGGCTAAGGCTTTCTTAGTGGGAAGAGTGGATGGGCGCGGGGGCCGGCCGGCGCGGGGGGGGGCCCCCACGACGGGGGGGGGGGCCCGGCCGCCGGGGCGGGGGCCCCC
>JAVVHK010000011.1:0-16618 GCA_032249525.1 Bacteroidota bacterium
ATGCCTGTGAAGGGACGTTGGCTAAGGGGTTTGAGGGAGAGTTCCCGAGTCATTTCTACGTATCGGGTAGCTGCATGTAGGAGGGTGGCTTGGCTTAGGCGGGCTGAGATGAATTCGGCTACGTCTCCTTCTATTGCATAGCTGATAGCGGCCCCCACCCCCCGAATACCAGCCGTTCGGAGACGATAATGCGCCAGCCCACTCTCTCCAATCTCATAATAAACTGATAAATAGGCGCCTTCATTTCCGTCGGGCACATACTCGGCTGGAATAGGAAGCCACTTATCCGCCTCCACAAGCAGCAGCACCTGCGCAAATCGCTTGCGCATGTAGTCGTCTTGCTGCCAGACCGCCTCTAAAAACTTCTGGGGGTAGAGACCATCCCGATTCTTATATTGCCTTAGGAGGAGGATTTCATGCTGCACATTGGAAATGCCCAGCAGAAGCGTATCCCCTTCGAAATAGATACCCAGGTGGTAAATGCTGAGCGAGGAGGGGTTGAATGCAGAAGAAATGTATAGATCGTGGGCGGTTTGGGGCTTAGCTACGCTCATATTAGTAAATCTGGTTGGCCAGCTCTATGAGGGCTGACCGTAGCGTCTCGCGAATATAGCTTTCTAAGAGGGGGCGCGCCGCAGCGACATCTTCGGCAATATTGAAGGCCAAGGGTCCCTGTTTCAAGGGCAGTGGTGCAAAGAGGTAGACGGCTTTTTCCCTCTGCTGAGAATATCGTCGCCGTCCCATACGGCGCTTACGCTGATATTTCAGGGGCTCCAAGTAATGGAGCAGTGCCCCCACCGCCAGAGTGGCATCATCGTGCCCTACATGATGTATCGGCAGTACCAGCTGACACCGTTTATTAGCCGAAAGATAAAACTTGAGCTTGAACCACCCCCGTGGCAGACTCCGATTAAAGACATACCGATGCTCCTTAGCGTAATTGCTAACCTCCCCTGTGAACTGATAATAGTAGGGCGAATCCGGATAGGCTCTGGCTACCAGGGCCCTGAGACCCAAAGACTCGCCATTCTCATTTTGACGACCCAGCTCGTTAGCGATCTGGCCTAATATCTCCTCTACATAGTCAAAGACCGTGTAGCGGTTATTCATAATAGTCTGGGAGCGGTCCCGGTTCTGTTGGCTGCGCCAATGCTGGTGGCGGCGATTATAGATATGAAGGGCTTCCTCAAACGAGTATCTATGGGGATAGCCCCACGAGAGAAGGTAGAGAACCGATTGCTGCATCCCCCGCAGGAAAAGGGCGTGCCATTCCGTTATGGAGCCTTGGTCGGCTTTCTGGAGCGCTTCGTAATAAGCATAACGCTGCTCTCTCCATAGCAGCAGCGGGGCTGCGCCTTCTCTACCCAAGATGTAGTTAGTAAGCAAGAAGGCGGCTCGGGCATTCCCATCCGAGTAAGGCCGAATCTGCGTCAGCATATGATGCGCCCACGCTGCCAAGGTGATCCCAGATACGCCCGTCTGCAGGTTTTCTTCTAAGGCTTTGAAGAGGGAGTCTAAAAGCGGGCTCTGACCCGCAACGGCTTGGACGGTGTCTCCCTGAGCCGGAAAGGCTTTTTCTAAGAGCCCTTGCAGCGTGTGGGCATCAAAAGCGGCCTTACCCACACCCAGTCGATAGGCTTCAGAGAGCGCCTGCCCAAATCCCATAATCCGGGCATGCACATCTTCCGCACTCGGCAGAACTTCCTCCGCTAAGAGAGCCGCCGACGAATACCCCGCCCTCCGATACCGCTCCCACGCCTCCTCCCGAATCACAGCCACCCCCTGAAGCGCCAAAACCTCCCCAGCCTGCCGGTAAAATAAATCCGTCAGCGCCTGCTCCAAAGCGCCATCTTGCTCTAAATAACTTTTACGGGACTCCCAACTTGCCCGTAGCATCTTCCAGGGCGCCAGCGAGACATTCAACCACGCAGAACCCAAACGAATGTCAGTTGTCGTCAGTACCTTGCTCATAGGTGCCTCCAAAGTCCTGGCAAAGGTACAGAAAAATATCTACGCTATACGCTACCTCCTCAGGTAGCTTCTAACAGCCCGACCCCATGAGCACCGGGCCTCAACCCGATCAAAGCAGCGCTTAAGCCTATTCTTTTAGGCCATAGCGGCGAGCGAGCTGACCACAACCTGCAGCAATATCGCTGCCCCGACTGCGCCGAATCGTAGTAATCAATCCCGCTCGCAAGAGCATCTGCCGAAAGGCCTGCATCCGCCCAGAGGGCCGAAAAGGAAGCCCCGGCACCGGATTATACACAATCAGATTCACCTTCGCCCGAATAGGCGGTTTCACAAACGCCCGGAGCGCCGCCGCATCCGCCGCCCCATCATTCACACCCTCCAAAAGCACATACTCTATCGTAATCCAATCCCGCCGCCTCTCACAATAATAACCCAATGCCTCCCGTAGCTCCTCTAAGCTTATCCGCTCAGCCAAAGGAATCAGTTCTCGCCGCTTCTCCTCTATCGCACTATGCAGGGAAACGGCTAGCTCTATGGCTAAATCCATTTCCGCCAGCCGCCGAATCCCCTTCGGAATCCCCACCGTAGAAATCGTAATACGCCGACTACTCAGCCCAGCACCCCCAGTCAAATACCCTACCGACCCCACCACCGCCGAAAAATTCAACAGCGGCTCCCCCATCCCCATATACACTATGTTCGTAATCGGCAGACCCAGCTGATGACGAACCGCATGATATTGCAAGTATATCTCGTAATCTTCAAGGTTCCTCTCCAAACCCAGCTGACCCGTCGCACAAAAGCGACAATTCAAGCTACATCCTATCTGGCTGGAGATACACAGGGTGGCCCGCTGCCCATGGGGTATCCAGACGGATTCTACCTGACCGCCTCCAGGCATCTCCCACAGAAACTTTCGGGTGCCATCCTGGCTCTCCATGGAGGTTATTAGTTTGAGGAAGGGCCACTCATAGGCATGGAGAAGCTTTTCCCGTAAAGCCTTAGGCAGGTCTGTGTAGGCTGTAGGATCCGCTAAGCCTTTTTGCCAGAGCCACTTCCAGATAAGCTTGCTGTAATAAGCCGGATAACCCCATTCTCTCAGCACGGAAGCCCAATCCTCTTCCGAAAGCCGCCAAACAATCCGCTCACTCTGCTTAGGAGCAGCCCGACCTACGACGACCATTTGGACATAATCTCTAAAAACTCCTGATTAGTGCGGGTATGGCGCATACGCTCTAAAAGAAACTCGGTGGCTTCATCGGGTTTGAGTTCGGATAGAAACTTGCGTATGGCCCATACCTTAGCTAAGGTTTCGGGTTCTAAAAGAGCTTCTTCGTGTCGGGTGCCCGACTCTAAGATATTGATGGCGGGGAAGATACGTCTATCGGCCAAACGCCTATCCAGTTTGAGTTCCATGTTGCCTGTGCCTTTGTACTCTTCAAAGACCACTTCATCCATTTTGCTGCCGGTGTCAATGAGGGCAGTGGCGACGATGGTGAGAGAACCGCCTTCTTCTATCTTTCGGGCGGCTCCGAAGAAGCGCTTAGGCTTATGGAGGGCGGCAGAGTCCATTCCCCCCGTCAAAATCCGCCCCGATACGGGAGTAGCATGGTTATAGGCCCGAGCAAGCCGAGTAATAGAGTCCATCAGCACCACGACATCCAAACCCGCCTCCGCTAAACGCTTAGCTTTCTCAATCACCGTCTCAGCTAACTCTATCTGCCGAGCCGGCTCCTCATCAAACGTAGAGGCCACCACCTCCGCCGGAACATTTCGCGCAAAGTCCGTCACCTCCTCCGGCCGCTCATCTACTAAAAGAATCATCATATAAACCTCGGGGTGATTGCGCAAAATAGCATTCGCTATCTTCTGGAGAATAATGGTTTTACCCGTTTTAGGCTGAGCAACGATAAGCCCTCGCTGACCTTTGCCAATAGGCGCAAAAAGGTCTATCACCCGCAAAGTCAAATCGTCCGTGCCTTCTGACAACCGAAACCGCTCCGTAGGAAAAAGAGCCGTGAGATGCTCAATACTGCGCCGCTCCCGCAAATACTCCGGCGGAAGGCCATTCACCCGCTCAATCTCCACCAGCGTATAAGCCCGCTCATGCTCCCGAGGTAAGCGAACCTTTCCCTCTACGGTATCCCCCCAGCGCAAGTTGTATTGCCGAATAAGCGACGCCGGCACATACACATCATCCGGAGAAGGATGATAGTTGTAAAGCGCTGAACGCAGATACCCATGCGCCTGACGCTCCACGGGCACAAAAACCCCCTGCACCGAAATGCGTAACTTTTCTAAAAGCTCATGTACGGAAATTCGGGGAGCAGGTTTGGAAGGAGGCTCCTCCTGTACAGACTCCTGACTGGGGGCGACCGGCTCCACAGAAAGAGAAGGAGGCTCAGAAGCCTCCGTAGAGGACGCCTCTTCTACTGGCTCTCGGGCTTCGCGTAAAAGCTCGGGAGTTTCTGGGGTCGCTGGCGCCCCTGTCTCTATGGCTATAAGGCGACGAATCCGTTTGCGTCTGCGTTTGGATGGCTCACCTTCATGCCGAGCCTCAGCCTTTGCATTGCTTAGGGAAGGGGGCGCCCCGTTTTCAGGAGCCGAAGCCTGCGACTCCGCCACCTCCTGCAATAAAACACCCTCTTCAGAAGCGACCTGTAAGCTCCCCCCCTGTTCTAAAGGGGCATGCCCTTCCCCCCCTCCAGAGGGAAGCTCATGCTCTGCCTGAGAAGGGAAGAGAGGGCTTTCGCCTACAACAGCAAGGGCTTGCAAAAGGGCCTTTCGGTCAAGCGCTTGAGCATTAGCCACGCCATGACGCTCTGCCACTAATCGCAGTTTAGATAAGGGCAGCCGCTTGAGTTTCGTTATGTCCATAGCCCATACTTGGGTGTAGTCTCCTCCCAATGAAGAGGGCCCGGGATAGCCCCCTACCTTTCAAACAAAAGTACGAAAGTTCTGAGTTACGAAGGGGGGCCCTCAGGGAGAGGGGCTGGTGGAGGTTTTCCAGCTTTGCAAGAGGAGGACGAGACTTTCTACTTGGCTATCTGAGAGGTAAGGGTGAGCTGGCATTAAGCCTTTGCCGTTCTTGATGACGGCGGCCCAGTAAGTGGGATCGCCTTGAGCTGGCCGAAGGGAGGGAGATTTTCGGTAGCCCGCCTGCCCATCTGCCCCATGACAACGCTGACACAACTCCCGGTACAGGACTACCCCAGCCTCCACCGACGCCTTTCCCTCACCCACGCCCTTTACCCGATACTCCTCCCCCCGCAAAAGAAAATCCCGCTGTAAAGACAGCCCATACGCATACGCCAAAAGCAAAAACGCCAATGCACTCCAGCTTTTTCGGTTCTTACGCCCACCTACAATAGCTAATCCCACCGCCGCCCCTACCAGCAGGTACTTTAACACCGCCACCGCAGAAAAAGCCGCCGGCGCCCGCCACACCAAATATAAACCCGTCAAAAGCAAAAACGTATCCAGCACCATGTGAATACGACCCAACTTCTGACGAAGATTTGGGAAAACTGCCGGTATACCCACCAGCACCAGTAGCAGAACCCCCAAAAGATGGTGCGTATGTAAGATGCCTATATCCATATTAGGCCCAGTTTAGCCAGATGAGCAAAAGCAAGAGTCCCCCTGCAACCAGATAAGCTATGTAAGCAGGCACATAGCCTACTTGCAGCCGCTGCAGGACCATTCCCGCTCTCTCAATCACCATTCCAATAGCTGAGGGAAGGAAGCGCCCTGTGAGCTGACCCGCTAAGTCTTTCGCCGCATCCGCTAATATCTCGTAAGTGCGGACGATCGTCTTATCATAGAGCTTATCCACCCGAAAGGCGTCAGCCATTAGCTCATAGAGCCGGCTTAGTCTCTCTTGAAGGGCAGCTTCCGCCGCTAATCCCTTCCTGCCATACAAGCGCCAGCTCAAAAAAAGCCCCGCTACAGCCACCAGCACCGAAGCCAGGATAAGTCCCACCTCTGTCCCATGACTGAGCGGCTCTAAGGGCAATTCCGTTACACTGCGCCCCAGCCATCTTTCTCGCAGCCAGGAAGCCCCCACCAAAGGCGGCACACTTACAAAGCCCGCTATCACCGACCCCACCCCAAGCACAATCAAAGGTAGCGTCATCACAGCAGGACTTTCATGGGGATGACCACTCCCCCGGTACTCACCCTCAAAAGTGAGCCACGCCAGCCGCCCCATATAAAATGCCGTCAAAAACGCCACCCCCAAAAGCACGCCCCAGTATAAGTAGTAGATCGCCTCCCCAGCCGCTCCCCTCGCATACAGCGAGGCTAAGATCTCGTCTTTGGAGAAGAAGCCTGCCAGCGGGGGGAACCCCGCTATCGCCAAAGTCCCCACCCAAAAAGTCCACCCCGTAATCGGCATAAAGCGCCGCAGACCCCCCATCCGCCGAATATCCTGCGTATGCGTAGCATGAATCACACTCCCACTCCCGAGAAATAACAGCGCCTTGAAGAAGGCATGCGTAAAAACATGAAAAATCGCCGTAATGTAAGCCCCCGCCCCCACCGCCGCAAACATGAAGCCAAGCTGGGAAACCGTAGAGTAGGCTAAAACCTTCTTGATGTCGTTTTGGGCAATGGCGATCAGAGCGGCTAACAGGGCTGTAGCGGCCCCGATCCCGCCAATAATGAGGAGGGCATTCGGAGTGGCATTCAGGAGAAAGTCCAGTCGCGCCATGAGAAAGACCCCGGCTGTTACCATCGTAGCAGCATGGATGAGAGCTGAAACAGGCGTCGGCCCGGCCATCGCATCCGGAAGCCAAGTATAAAGCGGGATTTGAGCGGATTTCCCCGTCGCCGCTAAGAAAAATAGCAGGCCCACCCCCATCGCCACATCTTCCGAATATATATACCCCCCTAAGCGGTCAATATCTAAAGTGCCTGTTTCCCTGTAAAGCCATACCGCCCCCGCAATAAACGCCAAATCCCCCAGTCGATTCATGATGAAAGCTTTCTGGGCCGCCTGCGCATTAGCCATGTCGGCATACCAAAAACCTATCAGCAAATACGAGCACAGCCCAACTCCCTCCCAACCCAAAAACACCAGCGGCAGCGAATCCCCCAGCACCAGCACTAGCATCGCAAAAATGAATAGATTCAGATAAGCAAAGTAGCGCCAAGCCCCCGCCTCCCCACCCATGTACCCAATTGAGTACAAGTGTATCAGCGCCCCAATCCCCGTAATAATCAGACTCATCCACAGTGTAAGCGGCTCTATGCCAAACCGAAAAGGAATGGGCTGCCCCGCTATGCTAAACCAGTCCCACGATACCACGTACAGAGGCTTCTCATAAGTGAGAAAAGTCCAAAAGAATATTCCGAAGCTCACCGCCACAAGGGCCGTGGCTAAGCCCCCTAAAGATTGACGGGCCTCCCGAAGCGCAGGAATGAAAAGGCCCCCTAACCCTAAACTTACCGCCCCAATCAGCGGAAGGCCAATCGCCAAAGGCAGCAGCGTCTCTACCATCGTAAGCTGGCAATAGCGTGAAACCCTAAGCTCTCATGCGCTCGGAAAAACCGCACCGCAAGCGCTAAACCTATCACCGCCTCCACCGCCGCTAAACATATGCCAAAAAGTACAAACATAGCTCCCGTCAAATCATTGTGATAACGCGCAAACGCTAAAAAGTTGAGATTCCCAGCATTAATGAGCATTTCTAAGCCGAGGAGGGCTAAGAGAAAGTTTCGCCGCAGCATCAAAGTCAAAAGGCCCAACCCAAAGAGACAGGCCGAAAGGCTAAGTACCCCGTATAATACCTCAACGGACATAGCGCGGCTTCTTTTGAACTAACAGGATGGCACCTACAATCCCCACCAAAAGCGTAAAGGATAGTAGCTCAAAGGGTAGCACATATGCCGTAAAGAGAGCTTTTCCAATAGGCTTGATAGTGCCGTACAAAAAGTGCGGGACATCCTCTTGGTGGAGGACTTGGGTACGCAGGGGAAGGTCTTTCACGCCTTGGAGGCCATACAGAAGGAAAATCGTCCAGCCCAAGCTGATCCCCAAGGGCCCCCACAAGGCTAAGCCCCGGGGAAGGGGGGGAATATCGCTTTTCGTGAGGCTAATCAGCATCACAACAAAAAGGAAAGTGACCAGAATGGCCCCCGCATAGACAATCACCTGAATGATGCCCATATATTCGGCACCCAGAAGAAAATACACACCGGCTACTCCGATCATCGTTAGTACCAAGGAGAGCACGGCATACACGGGGTCTCGCAAGGCGCCTGCCAGCGCCGCCCCTACCAAAACTAAAATGCCCAAGCCTCCCAGCGCTAAAATCTCTACCCAACTCACCACGGCACAAACATACCTAAAATGTCTGTACCTTTGCTTTGTCCCCATAGCTCAGCGGTAGAGCAGCGGATTCTTAATCCGCGGGCCGCAGGTTCGAATCCTGCTGGGGACACGGGACCTGCCCCTTTTTGTAAGTTTGCCCAGTAGAATGTTTAGGTAGCTTTATGCGAAAGGGGTCCCAAATGACGAAGCCAGCGCTGTGGGGGCTGATGGCTGTGGTGGTGTGGGCGCAAGAAGTATGGTATGATCCGTTTATTCCTGAGCTTCCGCCTGCGGAGCTAGTGTCGCTAAATGGGGCGTATGAAGTTCGGTGGAATGGAGAGGGTAGTTATCGCGACAGCTTAGTGGAAGCCGAGTCATGGGCCGCTCGCATCCCCTGGGAAGAAGGACAAGAGTGGTATCCAATCGCTCCTGTTACGAGTCCAGGCCCGCTCACCATTCGCAAAGCGACCTATACCTACATCTACCTTTACAGATGGCAGCTTCACCGCTCGGGAAAGCGGCTACGGCTTTATACGGAGCGGCCTGCCTATAGCATATCGCCATTACCCCCGCTGCGCCAGACGACCCAAACTTGGAAAACGCAGAGTGTCTTAGCTTCGGGCCGATGGTACAAAATCCAGACAGGCCCCGCAGGCATCTACCGCATAGACCAAAATACCCTTCGCGCTCTGGGAATAGACCCCGCCAATGTAGACCCACGCCATCTACGCCTGTATGGACAAATTGGCGGCCTACTCCCCCAAGAAAATAGCGCTCCCGCACCCGATGATCTGGAAGAAATTCCTCTCTACTTTCCTGGCGAAGCGGATGGCTCTTGGGACCCCGCAGACGCGGCCTACTTTTACGCCGATAGCCCCGATAGCTGGTACCCCTGGCCTAGCCGAACCTACTTTCACCTGAAAAACCCCTACACGGATAGCTGCACTTACTTCCTGACTTTTGACTTAGGCCCCGGTAGGCGCCTCTCCATCCAATCCTTCTCTCCCCCCTCCCCTACCCCCACCAACCAAGTACTGACCCTCTACTTTCACGAGCAAGAGCTAACCAACATCCTCAAATCAGGCCGAGTATGGCTGGGAGAAAGTTTTGATGTTTATCAGCCCAGTCGTACCTTCACCCTTCCTATTCCTGCCGCAGATAGTGTAAAGCTCTTTATTCAAGTGGCGGCGAGTTCGTTCAGTGGTGCCAGTTTTACAGTTCAAACGGGGAGCACGGTGCTAGGAACTATTTCCGTGCCAGCGATCCCTGGAGCTGCGGATAGTTATCAGGCCCGGTGGGGCTCTCTTCAGCGCACGCTCACAGGCACTGAGGCCAATCTCCCCATTCAACTCATTTACAATGGCCGATCCGACAGCAAAGGCTACCTCAACTACATAGAAGCCATCGTTTATCACCCGCTGCGCTGGCAAAGCGGACAGCAGATTTTTCGGGTGCAGGCTGGCCCTACGCCCTGGGAAGTACGAGGTACAGGTCCCCTCAAAAAACTCTGGGATGTTACCAATCCCTTGGCTCCTCAAGAAGTACCTCTCTCCCCCATTCCAAATGGTTACAGCTTTTTCAGTCCGGGGGATACCCTTCGTACTTACTGCGCGTTTGTTGAAGGGGAGGCGTACACGCCTACGCCCATAGGCCCCGTACCTAATCAAAACCTCCATGCCCTCTCGGGGCTGCGCTATGTCATTGTTACTACTCGGGCTTTAGCTTCCCTCTGTCAGCGCTTGTGCGACCTGCAGAGTGGCTGGGAGCCCTGTGCCGTGATCTCCATAGAGGAGGTGTACAATGAGTTCTCAGGAGGTAGGCCTGACATTTGCGCCCTTCGGAATTTCCTGCGCATGCTGTATGAACGGGCTAGCACTCCCCAAGAGGCCCCTTACTTTCTCCTGTTAGTTGGGCAGGCCAGCTATGACATGCATAAGGTGGGAGGCACCTTCCTCCCCACTTACCAAAGTCGGGAGTCCTTATATCCTCCCGAGAGCTACGGAAGCGATGACTTTTTCGGCTTTTTAGACCCCAATGAGGGCTTCTGGGGGGAAAATCCCCAAGCCGGTCAATACGACCCCCGAAATACCGGCGTCCAACGACATGGCCTGGACATAGGCATCTGCCGCCTACCCGTGTATAAACCCGAAGACCTCCAAGCCTACATAGATAAGCTCCAAGACTACCTTCAAAACCCAGAAGCTCAAGGCCCCTGGCTACGACAAAGTGTTTTCTTTTCTGACTACAAAGATGGAGGACTCCACACCTCTCAGGCCGAAACGCTAGCCGAGACTTTGCGACAAGGCCTCGGCTACCCCGAAATCAGTAAAATCTATGTGGATATTTTCCCGGCGCAGCCCCAAGCCTCGGGCCTGAGCTTTCCTCAGGCTCGGGAAGCCCTCCTCAATCGCCTCAGCCAAGGAGGACTCTTTGCCCACTACGTCGGACATGGAAATGAATACACCCTCCAAGGCTTTGACTTTTTCCCTATTCCCACCGTGCGCCAGCTACAAAACCTCCATCGCTATTGGACCTTTGTAACCGCCACCTGTGAGTGGGGCAAGTGGGATAATCCCCAAATCCGAAGCGGCGGCGTGGAAGCGCTTTTTCTACCTCAACGCGGCGCCATCGCTCTCCTCACTTCCACTCGGAAAGTCTTCGCCCACCTCAACTTCGCCCTTTCCCAAAACTTCTATGCTTACCTCCTAAGCGCTTACCGTCCCCAAACGCCTGTGTTTTTTGGAGACCTAATGCGAGAAACGAAAAACCGCGGCTGGAATAATGCCGGCGCCATCAACACCCGCTCATTCTCTTTCTTAGGAGTGCCCACGCTGCCTTTACGTTTGCCCACCTACCGCGCCGTCATCACCCGAATCAACACCGCTCCTCCCTCTGCTACCCATCCAGATACCCTCCGCCCCCTCCGCCCTATCCTGATTGAGGGCGAAATCCAAGACAGCCTAAACCAGCTCGTCTCCAGCTTCCAAGGAGAAATCCACCTCCGCATCTGGGATAAAGGCGTTTCCCGCACCACCCTCATCTCCCGTACGCCTTATCAAAGCCAGGACATCCTCCTATTTAGTGGGCGGGCCACCGTTACCCAGGGGCGATTTCAGGTAACGGCCTATCTCCCCATAGACATCATACCCACACCTGGATTTGGACGCATGACTTTTTGGGCTCAAAGCCCAGATGGCTCCAGTGCCGCCGGCCATGAATCTCGCTTCGTCGTATGCTGTCCAGATACCCTCCCACCCCCCACTACCCCACCTACCATCCGCCTCTACATCAATGACACCACTTGGATTTCCGGAGGCATTACCCACCCCAACCCAATCCTCATCGCCTACATCTCCGATAGCCTCGGAATCAACCTCTCTCCCCTTGCTATCGGCAAAGAACTCAAAGCCACCCTCAATGGCCGCGACATCTACCTCAGCTCCTTCTACGAAACCGAACGCGACCAACCCAATAAAGGCCGCATCATCTATCGCTTCTTTGACTTAGCCCCCGGAACCTATCACCTCACCTTAGAAGCCTGGAACCTCGCCGGCCAAAAAGCCACCGCCCACACCACCTTCATCGTCCAAGAAAAATCCAAACTCCGTATCACCCGCCTCTTCAACTACCCCAACCCTTTCACTACCTACACCCGCTTCCTCTTTGAGCACACGCAGCCCGGCGAACTCTTAGAAGCTCGCCTCTCCATCTACACCCTTACAGGACGCCGCATCAAAACCCTCTCCACCACCCTCACCCCCAGCACCAACCTCTCCTTCGGAGACCTCACCTGGGACGGCCTGGACGAATACGGCGACCGCCTCGGCCGCGGCGTCTACCTCTATCGCTTAGAACTCCGAAACCCCCAAACCGGCGAAACCGCCTCCGCCCAAGAAAAACTCCTCCTTTTACGATAACCTACTCCGCCTCCACAATAAAGTTATGAAGCGTCCCTAGCTCCTGCCCAATAAGAAGCACTTCGTCTCCGGGCTTGAGCCAAGTTTCGGGAGCCTGGGGGTCTTCCCGACGCCGAGTCCCATTCAGCTCTAAAAAACATCCCGTTCCCACCGTGCCTGACCCAATCACCTCCCCCGGCTCCACCCATACCCCATAGCTCACCCGCTCCAGAATCTCCGCAAAAGTCCAGCTCATATCCGAAAGGTAGCCGTAACTGACAGGCGTATTATTCACTTCTGCTTGCAAGGCCAGCTTGAAGGTATTTCCCACGTGGCCAGCAGGAGGAGGCACTCGGTAAGGCTCCAGCTCATCAGGCGTTACTACCCAAGGTCCCAGCGAAGTAGCAAAGTCTTTTCCCTTAGCGGGACCGAGGTTAAGTTTCATCTCTTCCATTTGGAGCGCGCGGGCACTCCAATCATTCATTAGCATGTAGCCGAAAATATACGAATCCGCCTGATGGGCCGGAATATTTCGGCCGCTTCGCCCTAAAATCACTGCCACTTCCAGCTCAAAGTCTAACTTCTCCTTTTGGCGGCCGTGGACATAAACCGGACCCGGGCCTATGACCCCCAGAGCATTAGAAAAGTAAAACACGGGAAACTGGTCAAACTCGGGGATCATCTCCAGGCCGCGGTTTCGGCGGGCCGCCTCCACATGTTGTCTAAAGGCGTATCCATCTCGCAAGCTCACCGGCCGTTCAAAAGGCGAGAGAACCCGCACCACCGCATATGGCACTTGTAGCTCCTCAAAATCCCCTCCCTCATGATAACGTCGTCCAATCCACTCCACCCATCCCTCATATTTCGCCCGCCCCTCCCGCAGATAATCCACTAAATCTGTATAAGGAAACCGTCGCCCCAGCGCCGCACTCGCCAATCCCAACGACAGCACAAACTGCTCCGACCGATCCAAAATCCCTAAATGCACCTCATTCTGCCACATAAACCTCACGAACTTCATACCTTTGACAAAGGTATGGCAACCGACAAGAAGTCTCCTCTCTCCGAGGAGAAGCAAAAGCTTTTACAAGCTACTCTCCAGAAGTTAGAAAAGGAGTACGGCAAGGGCACGGTCATGCGGTTGGATGAGCGGGGGGATCAGACGATTGAGGTGATTTCTACGGGTTCGTTGGCGCTGGATGCGGCTCTGGGGGTGGGGGGCTTACCGCGCGGCCGCATCGTGGAAATCTTCGGCCCTGAGTCTTCGGGGAAAACGACGCTGGCCCTCCATGCAATTGCCGAAGCGAATAAGTTAGGGGGTATAGCGGCCTTCATTGATGCGGAGCATGCTTTTGACCCGGTTTATGCCCAAAAGCTCGGTATTGATACTTCCCAGCTCATCATATCGCAGCCGGATTATGGAGAGCAGGCGCTGGAAATTGCCGACACGCTCATCCGTTCAGGCGCATTGGATGTGGTGGTTATTGACTCGGTGGCGGCCCTGGTACCCAAAGCTGAGTTAGAAGGCGAAATGGGTGATGCTAAGGTCGGCCTCCAAGCCCGCCTCATGTCGCAGGCCCTACGCAAACTCACCGCCTCCATCTCCCGTACCGGATGTATCGCCATCTTCATCAATCAGCTGCGGGAAAAAATCGGCGGCCTAGCCATGTACGGCCCCACAGAAACCACCACCGGCGGCAATGCCCTCAAATTCTATGCTTCCGTCCGCTTAGATGTACGCCGTATTGGGGCCATCAAGGAAGGCAACGACATCATTGGGCATCGGGTGCGCGTCAAAGTCGTCAAAAACAAAGTCGCCCCCCCCTTCAAAACTGCCGAATTTGACATTCTCTACGGAGAAGGCATCTCCCGCATAGGCGAAATCATTGACATTGGCGTACAGCTGGGAGTCATCCAAAAAAGTGGCTCCTGGTACAGCTACGAAGGCCAGCGCCTCGCCCAAGGACGAGAAAACCTACGCGTCTTTCTCAAGGACCATCCCGAGCTGGTAGAAAAACTGGAAAAGCAGATTCGGCCTATGCTCATGCAGGCGACTGATGTCCTATTGGCCTCCACGCCTATAGAAGAGATCGGCATCGCCGGAAGCCCAGAGTAATCCATGCGCATAGGGATCGTTGGGGTGACGGGGCTGGTAGGCCGAACCTTCTTATCGGCACTGCCCCTGTATGGGTTTGAGCGAGCCGAAGTATATGGGGCTGCCTCCCCAAAGTCGGTCGGACAGCGCATCCCCTTTCGGACAGGCGACCTAGTCGTAGAAAGCATAGAGTCCCTGCTGGAGAAAAAGCTGGACATGGTTTTCTTCTCAGCAGGGGCCACGGTGAGTCGCACATGGGCTCCCCGCTTCGCAGAAAAAGGAGCCTGGGTCATTGACAACTCCTCTGCTTGGCGCTTAGAACCCCATATCCCCCTCCTCATCCCCGAAGTCAATCCCCATCACCTCAACGGCTCCCGCCTTATTGCCAACCCCAACTGTTCCACTATCCAGCTGCTGGTGGCTCTGGCCCCCTTAGAACGGGCATTTGGGCTGGCTAAGGTGCTGGTTTCTACTTATCAGGCCGTTACAGGCACAGGTCAAAAGGCCGTCGCTCAACTTTTGGCCGAAAGGCAGGGCGAGCCCGTAAATGAACCTGCCTACGCCTACCCCATAGACCTGAACTGCATTCCTCAGTGCGATGTGTTTGAAGAAGGAGGCTACACCCGCGAGGAATGGAAAATCGTGCGCGAGAGCCGAAAGATTTTAGACCGGCCGGATTTAGCTATAAGTGCGACGGCGGTGCGCGTACCTGTCTTAGGCGGGCACAGCGAATCCGTGTATATAACTCTCCAAAGGCCTGCAACCATAGATGAGGTGCGCGCTACCCTATCAGAAGCGCCGGGCGTCATCCTCCAGGATGACCCTGCGACCCAAACCTATCCCATGCCACGCTATGTAGGAGGCCAAGACCAGGTTTATGTAGGGCGGCTGCGTCAAGACCCCCATGATCCCCGCTCTTTCTGGCTGTGGATTGTCGCGGACAACCTCCGTAAAGGCGCCGCCACCAACGCCCTCCAAATCGCTCAGCTCCTCCTCCAAAACTCGTAAAAGCCGCTCCATGCGTTTGCTCCTGCGGCGGAGCCCCCTCATAGCCCTGGGTACTATCGCCCTTATTCTTGTTACCTACAGCATAGGTCTGGGACGCGTGCATCTCTTTGACTGGGACGAAATCAACTTCGCTGAGTGCGCCCGAGAGATGCGCATAAGCGGAGAGTACCTCTATGCGCAAATAGGCTTTCTCCCCTTCTGGGAGAAGCCCCCCCTTTTTTTCTGGGTGCAGGCCGTTTCTATGGGCCTCTGGGGCGAAACCGAATGGGCCGCTCGTTTTCCCAATGTGCTTATTCTGGGCATTACGTTGGGGGTGCTGTACAGGCTAGGGCGGCGTTGGCACGGCCCCTTCTTCGGTTGGCTCTGGATGTTCTTTTACGGGACGGCGCTGCTTCCTGCTTTCTATGCTCGCAGTGGCCTCATTGATCCCCTCTTTAACCTCTTTATGCTGCTGGCGGCGATGAGTGGTAGTCGGGCTTTCACGCCGCGAACCTCCCCGTGGCAAGCCGGCGCATGGACGGGCTTGTGGATGGCTCTGGCCGTACTTACGAAGGGACCCGTGGGTATAGGCCTTCCCGCCCTATCGCTCCTCACGCTCAGCCTCGCCCACCGCCAGCTAAAAACCCTCCTCCCCCTCGGGATAACCGCAGCCCTCATCACCAGTCTCATCATAGGAAGTTGGCTAAGCCTCCTCTACCTCTCCGGAAAGGCCTACCTTCTCTCCGAATTCTGGGCTTATCAGTGGAGACTTTTTTCCACGGCGGATGCCGGACATGCAGGCCCATGGTATTATCATATAGTTGTATGGCTGGTGGGGCTTTTGCCGGCATCGCCATGGGCTCTGATAGCTTTACGTCGCCTTCGGCTCTCCACTTTGCCCATTCCTGCCCAAACCCTCCTCAGCCTTACCCTTTGGACCTTGCTCATTTTTTCCATCGTCCAAACGAAAATCATCCACTACTCTTCGCTGGGCTATTTTGGAGTTACTTATTTGGCGGCTCTGGGCTGGCAAAAGGCTCGCAAGACCTCCCTCCCATGGCTCTTAAGTGGTGCAGGGATTGGGCTCTTAGTTGCCTTTTCGGCCCTTTTACCTCTTTTCATGAAGCAGGTAGGGCTTTGGCTGGAATGGGTGCGGGACCCTTTCGCTCAAGAAGTGCTGCGTAGCCAGCCCGTAACATGGAGCGGCTGGGAGGGGTGGCCTGCCCTGCTTATCCTAATGGGGTTAGGGCTTCTCTTCATCGTACAGCTGGGCTCAGTAGCTCGGATAGCAGGCTTAGGGCTCCTCACCGTGGGGTGGGAAAGTTTTGCTCTCTGGGTGTATGCGCCAAGAGCGGA
>JAVVHK010000012.1:0-16436 GCA_032249525.1 Bacteroidota bacterium
AGCATCCGCATCGCCGGCGACGAACTCAACGCCGACATCGTGGAATACGTCCGCCGCACCCACAACCTCCAAATCGGAGAACGCACCGCCGAAATGATCAAAATAGAAATCGGCGCCGCTACCATAGACATTGACGACCCCCCACCCAACATGCAAGTACGCGGCAAAGACATCATGACAGGAACCCCCCGCCACATCTCCATTTCTTACCGAGAGATTGTAGCCGCCCTTGACAAGTCCATCTCTAAAATCATCGAATCCGTCATGCAGGCCTTAGCCGCCACCCCTCCCGAAATTGCCGCCGACTTAGTAGAAAATGGCATTCACATGGCGGGGGGAGGCGCCCTCCTGCGAGGCCTGGATAAACGCATCTCCCAACAAACCCACCTCCCCGTCAAAATCGCCGAAGACCCCCTGCGCGCCATCGTCCGAGGCACCAGCTACGCCCTCCAAAACCTCGGCAAATTCCACTTCCTCCTCGTGAAAAGCTAACTCGTGCAAGCCCTCCTAGAGCTTCTCTGGCGCGCTCGTATCCTCTTCATTTGGATAACCCTGCAGGTTTTGAGCCTGAGCGTGTATATCTACTCCGTAGAAAACCTGCGCCAACGATGGCTCTATCTCATAGAGACGACCACCGTAGCTATCCATCAGGCCCTCCAATGGGCCTTGCAGCCCATCTTGGCTTTGCGTCTCTATCGCCAGTTAGAGCAGCAAAATGCCCATCTTTTAGAGGCTCTCTCCCTGCAATCCCAAGCCCAAGGCCCCATCGTCATACCCCTTCAAGTATGGGGGCACCTCTCTCCCCAAAAAACCTACGAGTTTATCCCCGTGCATAGCATATACCAGACTATTCACGCCCGTAAAAACTACCTGCTTATTGATGCAGGGGCTCGCTCGGGTCTTTACCCCGGCCTGGCTGTGATCAATGACCGCGGACTTGTCGGCTTCATCGCCGAAACGACCGCCACTTACAGCAAAGTCCTCCCCCTCTTCCACGAAAATGTCCAAATGGCCGTCCAAAGCGCCCACAAAGGCTACTTAGGCCTCACCTCCTGGAAAAACTATCGCACCTTCAACGAGATAGAAGTGCTTTACGTTCCCCTTTACGCCCCCATAGAAGTCGGAGAAGAGATTTGGAGCGCGCCCCAAAGCACGCTGGCACCCGGAGGCCTGCGCATCGGACAAGTCGTCCAAACCCTACCTGAGCCCGTACAGGGCTTTCAGCGACTGATTGTGCGAACCTACTTAGACTGGTTTCGCCTCGGCCCCCTCTACGTCCTAAAACCCGCCTCCCCATGAAGGGTTACCAAATAGCCCTTTTATTTTTCTTGCTGCCGATTCTGCAGTATCTTTTAGGCACCCCGCTATCTATAAAGCCCTGGATACGTTTTGAGCCGTATTGGATTTTTTGGCTGATTGTGCCCTTCACCTGGGCAATGGAGTACTCCATCCTGATAAGTTTTGCTTTTGGGCTGGTCTTGGATATCTTTTTTCCGCCTTATGGAGGGCATACTTTTTCCGGCCTCTGGGTATGGGCCCTCCGACGAGTAGTAGCCCGAATCTCCCGCCCCCTGTCATCTCTCGACGAGGCTCCCCACCCAGAAACTTTCTCTTTGGGAGAATGGACTTTATACGCTTTTCCCTTAGGGACGGCTTATTTTTTGAGTTACTACCTTTTGGAGGATCTTTCCTGGGCATCTCTTTTGTGGGCTTTGCTTAGTGCGAGTTACTCGTTCTTAGGGGTTTTCGTGCTATTTGCTATCTTTGTCAGGAAAAGCGATGCGAGATAGAGTGGACCCACGTCGGGGGCAGTTGATACGGCTTATTGTGGTGGGGGTGGGGTTATTATACATAGGTCGTTTAGGATACCTTCAGCTGGGGGACCTTCGGGCCCGGGAGAAGGCCCAGCTCAACACCATCCGACGGGTAGAAATCATACCCCCCCGAGGTAGCATTCGGGACCGCCATGGACGCCTCTGGGTACACAATAAGCCCTTCTTTCACATTCTGGTCACCCCCCGCCAAATCTCTGGCTTAGACACCGCTCGCATGTCTAAAATCCTGGACATGCCTCCTGAGGTCATCCAGGCCCGACTCCTTCAGGCTGTCGCCTACAATCCCACTAAACCCAGCGTATTTAGCCGATATGTGCCTCTGAATAAGTTTCTTTCCTTTTCGGAGCAAAGCTGGTATTTGACGGGGTTTTCGCCTATTTTGGTATATAGTCGGGCCTATGATTATCCTGTGGGAGCAGGGTTTTTAGGATACTTAGGGGAAGTTACCCAGGCTGAGATAGAGGCATCCGAAGGACTCTATACCCTGGGCAATCTCATAGGACGGGCAGGCATTGAACGTCAATACGAATCCCTGCTTAGGGGTAAAAAGGGATACCGCTTCGTCGTAGTAGATGCCATGGGCCGCGAAATCAGCTCCTACAAAGAAGGCACCCTGGATATTCCACCCATCCCCGGCCAAGACCTCTACCTTACGGTGGATGTAGAGCTGCAGCAGTTTGCCGAAAGCCTCTTCTACGGAAAAGCAGGCGCCCTCGTCGCTATAGAACCCCAAACAGGAGAAATCTTATGTGCTGTCAGCGCACCTACTTACGACCCCAACCTCTTCTCTGGCGAAGACTTTGAGAAGCATTGGCAAAGACTTCAGTCCGACCCCACCCTTCCCCTCTACAATCGCTTTTTGCAGGGGATGTACCCGCCCGGCTCCATCTTCAAGCTCCTGAATGCCCTTATCGCCCTGCAAGAGAGCACCCTGACAGTCCACACTACTTATGGCTGTATTGGAGGCTTCCCCCGCGGCACGGGTAAACCCGCCTGCCACGCCCACCCCGCACCCCTGGACCTAATAGGAGCCATCCAACACTCTTGTAACGCGTACTTTGCAGCCGTCTACGTGGATTATCTCATGAGTCCCCGCTTCCGAAGCATCCAAGAGGCTTACGACACCTGGCGAGAATACATGCTCTATTGCGGCGTAGGACGACGTCTGGGTGTAGACCTCCCCTCCGAAAAACCCGGCTTCCTCCCCAAATCCAGTTATTACGACAAAATCTACAAAAAACGCTGGAATGCCTACACCATCCTCAGCAATAGCATCGGTCAGGGAGAAGTGCTCATGACCCCCCTCCAAATGGCCAACATCATGTGTCTGATTGCCAATCGGGGTTATTACATCCAGCCGCATTTCCTCAAGAGCGTCTCCGGCCAAGCAGCTCAGCAGCTCGTGCACTGGGATACGATTCATGTGCCGATTGATTCGGTGCATTTTGAGACGGTGATTCGGGGGATGCGGTTAGCCGTGGAAGCAGGGACGGGTTATACGGCCTATGTGCCGGGTTTAGACTTATGCGGAAAGACAGGCACCGCCCAAAATCCCCATGGGGAAACCCATTCGGTTTTTGTGGGCTTTGCCCCCTGGTACGACCCCAAAATCGCCATTGCTGTCATCGTGGAAAACGCAGGATGGGGCGCTACCTGGGCCGCTCCCATCGCCAGCCTTGTCGTAGAAAAATACCTCAAAGGCACTATCTCCCGCCCCCAACTCTACGAGTACTTCTGCAAAACCCCCACCCTCCCTAACTTCTCCTCCTATGCACCATAAGCCCCTCTCCCTCCACATCACGACCTTAGGATGTAGTAAAAACCTCTTTGACTCCGAACGGCTGGCCGCCGCCCTAAATAGCCGTTACCGCCTCTCCCACTCCACAGACCTCCAAACCGCCGATATCGTCGTGCTCAATACCTGCGGCTTCATCGACGAGGCTAAGCGTGAATCCATTCAGGCTATCTTTGACCTCATAGAAGCCAAAAAAGCTGGCCATATCCGAGCCCTGTATGTCGTAGGATGTCTGGTCAATCGCGACCCCCAAACCCTCCGACAAGAACTGCCCGAAGTAGATGGATTTTTTCCCCATGGAGAGTGGGAGGCGCTGATTGAGACCCTGCAGGGCGACCTGCGAAAATACCTCTTAGGGGAGCGCCAACGCCTCGGTTATCCCCACCACGCCTATCTCAAAATCTCCGAGGGCTGTAACCGCAAATGCTCCTTCTGTGCTATCCCACTTATGCGCGGGCCTCATGTTTCCCGCCCCCTTGAGGATATTCTGAACGAAGCTCAACGCCTGATTGCCAGTGGCGTCAAAGAAATCAGCCTCATCGCCCAGGACTTGACCTTCTACGGGATAGACCTATATGGAAAACGCCAGCTCCCCCTCCTCTTAGAAAAGCTCGCCACCCTTCCCGGCATAGGCTGGATTCGGCTCCATTATGCCTATCCCGCCGGCTTTCCCCTGGAAGTCTTGCCCATCATCCGAGACTATGAGGCCATCTGTAAGTATTTGGATATGCCCCTCCAGCATATTTCCGACCGCATCCTGAAAGCCATGCGCCGCGGCCTCTCTAAAAAACGCACCATAGAACTGATTGAAAAGATTCGCCAGGAAGTGCCGGGCATTGTGCTCCGATCTACCTTCATTGTCGGTTTTCCCGGAGAAACCGATGAAGATTTTCAAGAGCTTCTGGACTTTCTGGCCGCATACCGCATAGAACGTGTAGGAGCCTTTCTGTACTCGCATGAGGAAGGGACAGCCGCCTACAAACTGAAGGATGATGTGCCCCGCCGAATCAAAAAAGCTCGTTACGAAGCGCTCATGACTCAGCAGCAGGCCATCTCTCTGGCCTTCAATCAGAGTTTAGTGGGGAAAATCCTGCCTGTGATTGTGGATGAGCGGATAGGAGACTATGTCATTGCGCGAACGCCGTACGATGCCTTGGAAGTGGATAATTTGGTTCATGTGGCGGATCCGGAGCGGCGTCTTTTGGTGGGGGAGTTTTATCGGGTGCGGGTGGTCGATGCCGCCGAGTACGACCTTTGGGCCAAAGCCGTATGAGGGTCGTCTCCTAGAGACGCCCCGGCATCTCGTGCTCATACTAGCCTTTTCCCCTGAAGCTTTCATTCAGAAAGGGGCTTATTGCGAGGGGCGTTATCAGGTACGTCTGACGCTGTGGCGGGGCCAGCACCTGCTTTTCTGGGGGGAAAAGCGGCTGACTTTTCGGGCCAGCTCTGTCGGCCTCCCCGACTCCTCCAATCTACACGCTTGGGCCCTCCCTGTGCCCCCCTCCGCCCCCCTACGCTGGACCTTGGAATGCTGGGACATAGAACAAAGCCGAGCCTGGATAGAGTCTGACACCTTTCAACCCGGGGCCTTCCAGCCCCTCTTCCTAAGCAGCAGAGGAACCCTCGCCAGCTTCTCCGAGATCTTAGCGCAGAGTGCCATCATTCTTATTTCCCCCACGCCTATGGTAGAAGTAGCACTCTATCAAGCCGAAAGCAAACTGCCGGGTATGCAGCGCTATCTTTCTTTACACGAGCGGCGTTTTCTGGGGGTGAAAACCCAAAGGGTAGATACACTTAGGCTAGACTGGCGAGAGGAAGAGCTGCGGGCAGGAGAGTATCTGATAGGTGTTTATGCATACCGAGGCAATTCTGTGGCGGCCGAGGCGTTTTATCGGGTTTTCAAGCGGGCTTCATAAGAGAGAAGAGAGGGGTAAGCTTTACGGATCGCCAATGCGTCCAGGGGCATTCAGCAGGTAACGAAAACCCCACCGCCTCAGCGGTACGCAGCTCTATGGGGTTACCAGACCAAGCCGAGGCCAGCTCGCTCCAAAGGGGATTATGGCCTACCAGCACCACCTCTCTCCAGGCGGATGGCAAGTTTGCAATGGCCTGATAAATAGCCTCCCTATCTCCCTCATAAAACTCTTGTACGGGCTTCACTTGAGCGTGCGGTAAGGAGACCACTTGCGCTATGAGATGAGCTGTATGCCAAGCCCGAATCGCCGGACTAGTCAAAATGCCATCCGGTCGATAACCCTCCTTAAGCAGACGCTGGGCTTGCTCTAAAGTCTCCCGAATACCCCGGCTATTCAGCGGCCGGTTGAAGTCAGAAGCCCCCTCCGCACTCCAATCCGACTTCCCATGCCGAAAAAGAATAAGCACCTTCATGGCTCAAGATGGAAAAACTTTTTTACTAGGCCCCAAGTGGGGAGCTGTACTAAATACCACCCTGGGCTTAGTCCTTCGGTGGAGAGGCTGCCGTAGCCCTGCCGAAGTAAGCGCCCCATCCCATCGTATAAGGAGAGCGGGGCTGGGGGCGTTACCTCCACCCGGTCGGGCAAGATAGAAAGCGTAGGAGCTGGACGCAAAGGTTGAGGGAGGGCTAAGATGGCTTCGCAAACGCTTTCTTGGAGGGCATGTCCGCGAGCTTGTTGATTTTCGGGGCTGATGAGGGCACGTCCCACAGTCAGGAGGTAGGTTCGCATGCGCTGTCCTTGCAGGGGGGTAAAACGGGTCATGCAGCTATCGTCCACATAGCCCATGAGGTTGTCTACGGGGTCAGGCAGGTCGGTGGGTTGGTCTGGGCAGGTATTTTTAGAGCCTGGGGCTGGGCAGCCGAAGTGCGGGTCTCGTTGGGCTGGGGTGTCGCAAATTTCATCGCCGGCTATGGCGCAGTCCGCCGGGGTAAGTCCTGCACATCCCCCCTCAAAAGTATGGAGCAAACTCAACACATGGCCCATTTCATGTACGGCGGTTCGTCCCCAATCAAAGGGGTGCTGAGTACCCACGCGATTGCCGGTTACGGCCTGCACCAGAACTATCCCCGGTAAGCTCACGCTATCCGAAAGCGCTCGTGCATATCCAATCGTATTGTCTGCCATGTTTTCCACCACCCAGATATTGACGAAGCTGTCTGGGGGCCAGAAGATGAGTTTTTTGAGGGTATCTTCTTCGGTACGGTAGTCGTGTCCGGCCCCTAAGGCGGAAATCGTCCAAGTGATTCCGCAAGTGGGTTGGCCTTGAGGGCCTCTGGCAGGCAGGTAAAACTGCACTTTGACCTGGGCAAAGTCGCGGTTTAGCGCTTGAAGCTGGTCTTGGACTCGGCTGGCAGAGAGCCACCGGCTACTATCCGAGGCAATCAAGTGAAACACCACTGGCACCCATAAAGTATCGCCTCCATCCTGCACTCGCATGGTACTCCAAGCCGCAGGCAGCCGCAAGAAGGAACGATCGACCGGACAGGGAACCCGTTGCGCCCACACCACAAACCCCATCCCCAGCAAAAAAGCCTTCCTCAAAGCCATCGACGCCAACGAAAATACCATATTGTCACTAAAGATGAGGCCAAAATCACTATCCACGCAAAGAGATACCCATACTTCCAGTGCAGCTCGGGCATAAACTCAAAGTTCATCCCATAAATGCTGGCGATAAGGGTCGGCGGCATAAAGGCTACCGTAATAACGGTAAAAATCTTGATGATGCGGTTTTGCTCAATGTTGATGAGGCTGAGGATGGTATTTTGGAGGGCTTCCAGGCGCTGGAAGGCGAAGTTGGTGTGGTCAATAAGGGAGCTGATGTCTTTGAGGAGGATGCGAATGGTTTCGCGGTTGTCTTCTGTAAAGCTTTGGCTGCGAATGAGGAGAGAGAGCACGCGCTGAATATCAAACAGAGCTTCGCGCAGGCGGATCACGAGTTCTTGAAGGAGTTGGATGCGGAGTACGATCCGCTGCTGGACATTGGCGTCGGAGAAGTTTTTGATTTCGGTGGAGAGGCGGTAGATGGCTTGAGACAGAAGCTCCACATGGTCGGCGTCCGTATCTACGATTTGTTCTAAGAGGGCTAAGAGGAGGTGATGGGGGGTTCTGGGGGGTGGAGTGGCGGTTTTGAGGCGGCGCACTAAGTCGGCTAAAAGGCGGGTGTTATGTTTGCGCAGGGTAATGAGCTTGGTAGGCAGCCAAAGAATGCTCAGACTCTGCTCTTGCAGGTGCAGGCTATTCTGTTCAAGCGCCGTCAGCTCCAAAACGCGCAGCGAGATTCGAACATAGTCGTCCTCTACTTGATAGCGGGAGCTGGCCTCTATTTCGGCTTCTTCTTGGCTGGAGGGGAAGCGCACAGCAAAGTAGGCTTCAATCTGGGAAAGCTCTTCGGGGGTAGGGGCTTCCAAATCAACCCATAGGGCTTCTTGGAGGGCTTCTTCGGGAATGGTAGTTTCCCACCGATGCTGGACGTACGCTGGCGCAAACCGATAAGTTCGTATCATGGAATGCCGAAGTTAGGCGCTCTGGAGGAATAGGGGGAGCGCAAAGGCGCTTAGAAGGGCGTCGGCGATTTCGGGGATGGTGAGCTGGCCGGTATTGACACACACGAAGTCGGCGTAGTGGAGTTTATGCCAGTCGGGCAGTTGGGCTTGGAGTCGGGTCAGGGCGGCTTCTGGGGAGAGGTGGTCTCGTTGCATAAGGCGATGCAGGCGGAGGGGCCATGGCGCATATACCACGATAAGCCCATCTAAGCCTTGCCAGGCTCCCGCTTCTATCGTTAGCGCCGCCTCTTTGAAGGCTGCAGGATAGCCTTCGGCTCGCCGCCCTTCCACCCAACCTAAAAAGTCCGCTATGGTACGGGGATGAACCAGGGCATTGACCTTTTGCCGAAGTGCCGGCTCCCTAAAAAGCCGCTCAGCTAAATAACGCCGATTCAGCTTGCCTTCTGAAGTATAGGCCTCTACCCCTAAAAGGCTTTTGAGCTCCTCTCGCAATACCGGATCCGTCTCCATCAAAAATTTCGCCCGCCCATCCGCCTCATATACCGGATAACCCCGCCGCTCCAGCTCCCGCACAATCACACTTTTACCCGTAGCAATGCCGCCCGTGATCCCTAAGACCTTCATCCCCCATATACCTTTGTAAAGCGTACCGCCTGCGGCCGAAAACGAACATTCCGAATATACGGCTTCTTCACACGAACTTGAAGGTAGGCCACCGTATCTTGGGGAAGGACTTTGCTCATATCTACCACCGCCTCTATGTCCCCGGGAGAAACCTCCTTAATGTAGCGTTGCGGCACTTGAAACACCACCTCCAGCACCGGTGGCGATAAGAGCACGCGATAACCCTCCGCCCCAAAAACACGCGGACGAATCTGATACTGAACCCATAAGAAAGGCGCTAAATGCCCCTGAATCCACAAAGTTTCAGGATAAACGCCCCATTCTCTGGGAAGAGCTACAGGATAAAGATGAAGCCCGGGCTTCCCTACGACGGTTATCTTGTGGGAGGGAATCTCCGCACAGCCCCACAGGGTATCCCCACTTATCCATTGCCAAGGCTCTACCCAATCATACCCCGGCGGCAGAACCCATTCCACCTGGAGCCGAGAAGCATGAGGTTGAATCCCCTTACACAAACTATCCAATGAGGTGGCCTCCGAAAGACGCACCTGCAGAGGAAAAGGCCCCTTGCAGAGTCGGGCTAAGGAAATCGTATCCCGAAAACTCTGAAAATAGCGAATAAGCTCGTATCCCTTCCCCTCAACCGAGAGCCGAACCGACCCCACCACACCGCATAGACTTCCCGCCCACAGAGGTTTTACCACCTCCACCCGATAACTCTGCGAAAGTTTTGTCAAGAGCCACAGCGTCAAACTTACCAAAAGGGTCAGAACCCCGAGCCGCATCCATTTCCACTAAGACCTCTCAGAATAGTCACCCAGCCCTTTCTGACCTACTTCTGACCTGAACCCGTCGGTGAGGCATACGAGCGAATAGCCGTCTTCTCCACCCGCAGCTTCACATTCCGATCCACCTCTAAAAGCACCGTATCCCCCTCAATAGCATCTATTTCCCCGTAAATGCCCGCTATCGTTACCACTTTGTCTCCCTTCTTGAGGGAGTTCCGAAACTCCTGCTCTCGCTTCTGCTGGCGCCGCTGCGGCAAAATCAAAAAAAAGTAAAACACCACAAGAATAGCCAGCAAAAATATCAACTGCATCATCAATGGCCCCGCTCCCGGCGCCCCACCATCTAACCAGAATCGCATACTCCCAAAAAAACTCTATTGCTTAGCTGGAATTACCTCACCCTTGAACCGCAATATATGAGACGGCGGATCCGTATTGGCAAATACCGTAACCGTCTTTTGCTGGGTGCCCGTACGCCCCTGAGAATCAAAAACCACCTCTACATATCCTTCGCCCCCCGGAGGAACCGGCTCTTTCGTATAATCGGACGCCGTACAACCACAGCTCGGCTTGACATCGGTTATCTTCAAAGGAACTTTACCCGTGTTCTTGAACTTGAACCGATGGGTCACTTTTTCGCCTTCGCGGATTTTGCCGAAGTCATGCTCCATCGTTTCAAAGGCGATTTGAGCGACTTCGGCGGGGGCGGACTGGGCACTTCCGGAAGCACTTTCAGAGGCTACTGCGCCTTTGTCAGAAGTGCTCACGGTAGAAGAAAGCGCCTGATTTTCGGACTTCGTAGTGGTATGACATCCCATCCAGAGACCTGCCAGCACGGCAAGGGCCCATACGCGTTTCATACCCTGCAAAGGTATGAAGTTTTGGAGTTAGGAGCGCTGAGTCTGCACCTCGCCTAAAAGGCTCTCTATCTCCAATAGAAGCTGCTCAGCCCGCTTATACTCATCCGGACGAAGACCGCTCTCCATAAAGGCTTTTTGACGAGCTGCCTCATAAGTACCAGCTTTTTCTGACCCAGAAAGCTTAGAACGCAAGTTCCCCCAGTATTCGCTAAACTTTTCTTTGAGCTTCCTTCTCGTATTGGCGCCGCTATCTGGAGCAATGAGAATACCCACGGTGATCCCCACCGCTACGCCCGCCAAAAATGCCCAAAAAGCGCCGGTACCACCCCCTTGGTTACTCATGCGGCAAAGATACAACGAAAACCTGCCATCCCTCCCGGCGAAGGGCATTGCGACGCGCCTCCGCTTCTTTTCGGGTTTTGTACTGCCCCACTAAAACCCGATATAACGGCTTGCCCTTCATCATCACCTTCCATAAAAAAACGACCTCCGACTTAAGTTCCGTTCGGGCATTCTTAGCTACGGCAGTGGCATTCTCTATTTCTGTGAAAGCTCCTATTTGAAGGGAGAAGGGATGTGCTGGCGATAGGGTTCGCCCCTCTGGATCAAAGAAAGGGGAGGCTTTAGGGGGTTCTGGTGGGGGTTTAGGCCGCTCCAAGACTTCAATCCGCACGCGGGCTACGCCCTCTGCCAGTATGCCCAGCTCTTTGGCGGCGGCCTCCGACAAATCAATAATGCGGTCAGGCCGATGAGGCCCTCGGTCATTGATCCGAACTATAGTCGTTTTCCCCGTACGTAAATGGGTAACTTTCACCCGCGTACCAAAAGGTAAAGTCCGATGAGCGGCTGTATAGGCCGTGCGGCTATACTTTTCTCCCGAAGCCGTCCGAAGCCCCTCAAACGAAGCCGCATAATAGGATGCCATTCCTTCCTCTATATACCCTGCCTGCGCAAGTAAAAACCCACTTAGCCAGAAAGACAATCTCGGAGCTCCACCCATCGGAATCGCTTCACAATGAACGCCGCATCCGTAAAGGAGGCGTTAGAGGCGGGATTCCCCCCACTCCCATGAAAATCCGAAAAGGCCGCACTCTGATTGATAAAGACATTCCCGCGGTAGTTATAGCTCACGGGTACGGCAGCTTCCGCAAGAAGGCGGGCCGACTCCTGTTTGAACTTTTCATCGGTGGTGTAAATAGCACAGGAGAGCATGCCTTTTTCCTTAGCGAGTTGATAGATGGCCTCAAGGCCTTCCCGAGCAGAAGCAACAGGAATAAAAAGTAGGCGGGGTCCAAAGTGCTCTTCCCGAGCTAAAGGGTCCTGCGCCGAAGAAAGCTCAATAAGCACATGCGTAAGGGTGCGGGCTTGTTGAAACTCGGGATGCGTGTAGGGAGCTGGCGCTTTTCGGACGCCCGGCGCCTGCGCTAATGCCCCAATCCGCTCACCCACGGCGTCATTTTGCAGGGCCCCCAAAATCGCTGGCGCCGCCTTCGGATGACTCACCAAATCCTGAATCGCCTTCTCCAGCGCCGCCCGAACCTCCTCGTAAGAAAGAACCTGATCCTTTTGACGAACCCCCTCCCGCGGAATATACACATTTTGGGGGGCTGTGCACATCTGACCGCTATACAGACTAGCCGAAAAAGCAATATTCTTTGCCACTGCTTCCAAATCCTCCACGCTCTCTATAAGAATCGGATTGACGCCGGCCTTTTCTAAGAAGGTGATTTTATGGGGCAGGCTTTCCAGGTACTCTCCAAAGGCCGTACTCCCCGTGTAATCAATGATTCGGATGAGGGGGTGTTCAGCAAGGGCTTTCGTGATGGGTTTATCTATCGTATCGGGTGCCAGTTGGACGATGGTAGGGGGGAGGCCGTATTCTTCAAAGACTTCTTGGAGGATAGCGATGACGATAGCGATAGGATAGATAGCGCGGGGATGGGGTTTGAGAATGACAGGGCTTCCGACAGCGAGGCTGGCGTAAAGACCGGGAAGGGTATTCCACACGGGAAAGGTAGAGACACCAATATGGAGGGAGAGGCCTTCAGGCTGGGGTATAAAGTACTTACGCACATGGACTTGGGAGCGGCCTAGGTCACGCACCCAGTCCACCTGCTCGGGAATATGGGAAAATTCTTGGTAAGCGACGGCGAGGGCTTCTATGGCGCGGTCAGCGGCATGGGGGCCCGACGCCTGAAAAGCCATCATCCAGCCTTGCCCCGTGGTGTGCATGGTGGCATGCGCAATCTCATGAAAGCGCGCAGCCATGCGTTCCACAGACTCTACTAAGAGGCCTAAACGTTCTGTCCAGGGCACCCATCGCCAAATAGATAGGGCCTCCTGCGCCCGGCGAATATACTCGGCCACCGAAGTTTTGGGATAGGCGATGCCGAGGGGCTCTTGCGTATATGGAGAGACTTCGTTCGCGATGAGCCACTCGTCTCCTTCTTGGCGGAGGCGATTGAAGGGGTGGCGTAATTGCGCCCGAAAATCGGCTAAGCCTTCTTCGGCGTGGGGATAGCTTTTAGGGTCTTCGGGGTAGGCCGCCCAATAGGTGCGCCGATGCCAAGCCTCCAGCGCTTCCTTCAAGCGGGACTCGTGCTTCCGCCATAAGGCCGCCCGCCGCTCATCCGTCAAGTAGAGGTTCATCCGCACAAAGATACGATAGAGTGCGCCGCCGCATCCAGAGTCCTATGCTACTTTTGGAGGGTGAGCAGCCTTATAGAAACCTGGCAAGCGTGGTTGTACGAACGGCTTTCCGCCTATGAGCTCAGCGGCCGCAAGGCCCTCCACCCCACCCTCCAGTATATGCAGGCATGGGATACTCGCCTGGGACATCCCCACCGAGCCTACCCGATCATTCATATTGCAGGCACGAACGGCAAAGGCTCTACAGCCGCCTTCTTGGCTTCCATCCTGCAATGGGCTGGCTATCGCGTAGGCTATCATACCTCCCCCCACTTCTTCCGATTCACCGAGCGGATGCGGGTCAATGGCCAAGAACCCCCCGAAGCATGGGTGGATACCTTCCTCAAAAGCCATGCCCAATTCATCGTGGAGCAAAACCTTTCCTTTTTTGAGGTAACGGTGGGAATGAGTCTGGCCTGGTTTCAGCAGGCGCAGGTGGATATAGCGGTAGTAGAAGTAGGCTTAGGGGGCCGTTGGGATGCCACCAACGTAATAGAGGCACCCTTAGTGAGTGTCCTTACGCCTATTGACTGGGATCATGTAGAGGTTTTGGGACCTACCTTGACGCACATTGCGGGGGAGAAGGCGGGCATTATCAAGCCGGGCCGGCCCGTCGTGGTTTCGCCTGCGCAGCCTCCCGAGGCTTTGCGCGTCTTTCAAGAAACAGCCCAAGCCCGCAATGCCCCCCTCATCGTATCGGAGAAGCCCTTAGTACCTCTCGACTGGGTCTTGCGGGAAGCCCTCCCCTATCGGCGCTTCTGGGAACCCCACACCGACAAAATCTACCTCTCAGACTTACCCGGAGACTATCAAGGCGTCAACCTCCGCACAGCACTGCAAGTGGTGCAGGTTTTACGCACACAAGGATGGACGATCCCAGAGACCGCCGTAGAAAAGGGCCTTCAATATGCTGCCCAAACCGCCCCGCTCTGGGGTCGCACCCAGTGGATTCTCCACGAAAAAAGCCCCATTCTCTTAGAGGTCGCCCATAATCCTCAGGGATTTGCGGCTTTACGGAAGCTCTTAGAGAAGGCCCCCTACCAAATAGAAATAGCTTTGATTGGCTTTTCGGCCGACAAAGATTACCGAGGAGCTTTGTCTCAGCTTCGGGGCTTGCCCATAGAGATATGGGCTGTGGCCGCCCAAAATCCCCGGGCCTTAGCGCCCGCCGAAATCACGCGCACAGCTCAGCAGCTGGGCTTCTCCGCCCAAGAGGGAGAAAGCACCATCTCCCAGACCCTCTTCAAAGCCCTCTCGTGCGGCAAGCCCATACTTGTGGCCGGTAGTATCTTCGTCGTAGCCGAAGCCTTAGCGGCACTGCGGACAAACCCCCAGCAGCAAAACCCGATGAACACTCTTACCCCAAGGCCCCGTTAGCCAAAAAGTCCCCGGCTCCAAACAGTAGGCCCGATGACACCGCTCACAAAAAAAGTGCGCATGCAGCGAACTCCCCTCCCGGCATAGCACATAAATCGTCTCGGAGCCTTCTATGGGGACCCGATAAACCAGTCCCGCTTTCTGCAGGGCTTGCAGGTTGCGATACACCGTTACCCGGTCCAAGCCCGTCTCCTCCAGCAGCTGAGCATGGGTCCGCGGCCCCCGCTCTAATGCCTCTATGATGCACCGGCGCGGCTCCGTGCACCGCAAACCACACTCATGCAAACGATCTCTAATATGCTCTACGTTCTTCATATCCCCACGACAGGTAGGCGTACATCTAAGTCCGTACTTCCCCGCTCTAACCCAAAGTTCTTATCCGCAGGATTGAGATAGTGGCGCAGGACCAAGCGAAGCGCCCCTTGGCTTCCCCCTCCTTGCCGCTGCTCATAAAGGCCTCTGCCCCCCACCGGCCGCCCTAAATCATCCACATCCGTAGGAGTTACCTTGGCAAAAAGCGTGTCCGGCTCCGGCAAAATAAAAAGCTGATGGGTATTCTTTTGCCCTTCAAAAATCGTACTCGTCAAATCCTGCACGGGGTTACCCCCCTCATCCAAAAGGCGAATAAAGTACACATAGGTTTGGCCTCCGAGCGGCTTGAGCGTATCTATGGTGGGAGGACGCCCCCCTGGCCCATCGGGATCCTTGTAACGACCCCGTATCGTATCCCCCCCTTGAGTCAACCAGATCTCAACGGTCGTTACCGCCGCATGCCCCAAGTCAGCGTCTGCGTCCTTTTTCTCCTTTTTACAGCCCCAGGCCAAAACCGCAAATGCCATAAGAGCGGCCCGCGGGCTTCTCCATCCCAAACCATTCATGTAGCAAAGTTACAAAAACCACCCCATGTAAGGTTTTTTTTTTCGTAGCGGCAGGAAAGACTACAGCAGAGCTACTACTCGCCTAAGATAATCGGAAGGCCCTCTTTGGGACTGCCAATAATGATAATCTTGGTGTTTGGAGAATTGGCTAAGGCCTGGGTGGCTTCAATGCCCTTCCAACGCAGGAGATAGGGATTGAGCCCGCTACTGACAATGTCCTGAAACTGCTTGATACCGAGCGCCTCAATCCGCTTGCGTTCAGCTTCTTTTTGCTCTTTCTGGATGCGGAACTCGTATTCCATGGCCTCCTGCTCCTGGCGAAGTTTGCGCTCAATCGCCTCCGCAATGCTGGCCGGGAGCTTGACCGACCGGATGAGCACCGCATCCAAATGAATGTGCTTCGTGCGCAAAATAGAGTCCGTCTCGTGGTAAATCTCCTCCTGAATAATATCCCGCTTGGTGGAGTAGAGCTCTTCTGGGAGATACTTGCCAATGACTTTCCGAGCGGATGAGCGAATCTGGGGTATCACCACCTTTTCAGCATAATCCGGGCCGATTTCTCGGTGGAGCTTCGGTAACTCTTGGGCTATGGGCAAAAACCGAAACGACACATCCAAGTGAATGCTAAGACCATTGCGTGCCAATACATCCATAGCCTCCTCCCGCTCTTGCAAGCGCAAGTCATACTTCACCATCTCGTTCCACGGCGCCACCCAGTGAAAGCCCTCCTCATACACTTTACTCGTATCCACCCCTCCACCGAACGGCCGAAATAAAACACCCCCATGCCCCGCCGGAATAGTAGTGCATGCCCCCAAAAGAAGCATACCTACACTGAGCCCTCCAAGGGTATATAAAACCTTCCTGACCATACCCCCTTAAGAACGGTTTAGCTGAAAAAGACCCACTGCTCCCCATACCACTCCAGCCCACCAACAACCTTTCCCAGCCTCTGGCAAATGGCAAAGACCCCCTACGGAGAAAATCGCCTTAGGAGCAGAAGTAAGTCGCGCCATCTACGAAGATAAATTAGATACACGGCCTCGCTTATAAATAGGCACCGATGAACAGGCCTCCCCGTAAAAAATCAGCTGCGCATAGGGCTGTG
>JAVVHK010000013.1:0-14760 GCA_032249525.1 Bacteroidota bacterium
GCCCCACAAAATACCACCGACTCGCCCTCAGAAACTATATAAGAACGGGAAAAGGTACGAGACCCCGCAGCTTTTTACAGGCTAATACGCAAGCCGAAGTTCCAGGTTCGGCCAAAGCCATAAAAGAATTGGGCGCTTCGCTCGTCGTGGGTAGGGCCGTCCAGGGCTGTTACGATATAGCGCGTATTAAGGAGGTTATGGATGTTGCCAAAGACTTGAAGGCGCATCTCGGTGGAGATGGGCACTTCGTAGCCGGCAGCCAGGTCCACGAGGGTATAGGCGGGCAGGCGCCAGGGCTGTGAGCGATCGTTGGGATTGTTGCGCGTTTCGGGGTTGAAAGCCGCCCAGAACCGATCATAATAGGCTACCATGGGCATGATGTAGAGATTGGGAGTGGGGGAAAAGCGGAGGGTACCGATAAGCTGAGTTTGGGGGGCGCTCCCCACCCGAAGGCCCTTAGCATAAACCTCCACGGTATCTACGATCTGCTGGTTATTGTCTCGTACGACGCCGAAAATGTCGTTTTGCCACCGCCAGTCGCTGATGCTGGCAATGAGGCCCAAGCGCAAAAAGGAGAAGGGCTGGACTCCCCCTTCCAGTTCTACCCCCTGATGACGAGCCGAAAGGCCATTCAGGCGCACCTGCGTAAAGGTGCCATCCGGCAAAGGAATGTTTGGAGACATCAGCACCTTGTCCCGCCACTCAATCCAGTAACCCGTAAGCTGAAGAGACCAGAGCCGAGCCTGCCAACGAATTCCCGCCTCGCTTTGAAGAACCTTCTCCACATCGTAGTTTTGGGCTGTCTCATTGCCCAACCGGTCATTCACAAAGAGAAACTGAAAGAAAGGCGGCCGCGTAAAGTAACCTCCATTCGCAAAGAGGAGCGCCTGATCGGTAATGCGTACGCCCACCCCCGCTTTCGCCACATAAGAGAAGATAGAAATAGGCGAGGAGCGGAGAGGACGGTCTTCAGGCCGATAGCGGAAGTTCTCTTGTCGCTGAAAACGATTCTGGGTACCGGCTAAGACCAGCACCGCCGTGAGAGGGCCCCGATCATATTTTATTTCGGAAAAGCCGCCTACGTAGGCGATGTAGGAATCGTAGTCATAATTCACGCGGTCGCCCAGTCGGGTGAGGCGAGCATTCCGAATAGGACGGCGCTGACCATTTACTACAATATCCATGGCCTCCCCCCGGCGTACATCAAAGGTATCAATCCAAAAGTCTGCGCCAAATAAGTCTTTCACTTGCCGGTAGTGATAGCCCACATAATAACGGGCATCTATGCCGGCATTGATTTCAAAAGGGCCTGTAGAGATATTGACATTGGAGAGGAGGCCGTACCAGTTGTGAGAGTTGACGCTATAACGGTGGATGAGGTTGGCGGCATAGCCGATAATCGTATCTCCATTAGATCGAATGAGGGTATCGCGTTTAGCCCGGTTGTCGGTGCGAACTTTTTCCCAGTCGATGAGGCCATCCGAGCGGTACGGGAGGCGATAGGTAGATTTCGTGGGGTCCCAGTCGGTGCGCACGCTCAAGATGCCTGACCCGCCCCCTCGCCCAAACGACGCATAAGCCGCAGAGAGCAAACGTACCTTCTCCGAGATCTGCCAGTAATGGTTTAAGCTGATGAGCGGCTTGTGATAATAGTTTCGGTTATTGCCGTAGATTTGGCCGTCTAAGTAGCCGTAGTCGTAGTTGTGGTGGATGTCTCGGTAGAGGGTGTCTATGTCACGCTTACGCAGATAGGTAAAGCGCTGATAATGCCACTGGGGTGCGCCGAGGGCTTGGAGCATAAGCCGATGCCGACCCAAGTCCTTAGATAGGGCTATATAGTAGTTCCATGCCTCAAAGTCCGTCCCCTTGACATAGCCCGGGCCAGCGGCCCGCCCTCCCGCTAAGGTCAGCGACCACCCATCCGCACTTTGCCCCGTATGAAGGATAAAGCTCGTCCGCAGGGTGTAAATATTGGATACTTCGCTGGTGAAACGAAACTGCCGCTGACTTTGGGGAGCGAGCGTGCGAAGGTTGAGCGTCCCCCCAATCGTCGGCAGAACAATCCGCGCATTCCCTACACCCTTCTGAACCTGAATCTCATCAGCCACATCCAAGATACCCACCCAGTTAGACCAATAGACCCGGGAGTTCTCCATGTCATTAACGGGTATGCCGTTGATGAGCACGGCGATGTTTTCTTGTTCAAAGCCGCGCAGGTTGATGCGGGAGTCGCCCCAGCCGCCCCCTTCCCGAGAAGCATAGGTAGAGGGAGCCAGGCGAAAGGCTTCCGTTACATCCTGCGAACCCCGCACCTCTAATATCGTCCGGCCCTCCAACCGCGTAAAGTTAACCGGCGTAAGGAGCGTATTGGCCGTAGATGCAATAATCTGGATCTCTTTCAAGGTGAGGGTGCCGGGACTGAGCTCAATAAGTGCCCCAGACTTTTCCAGCTCGCTCAGGGGAATTTCCCTCTCTTGATAGCCCACATAGCTGATGACGACGATCTCATCGGGGTGGAGAGCATTGGCGGGTATGGAGAGCGAAAAACTACCATCCATACGGCTGATGGTACCTAAGCCGCTTTTGAGTAGGCGGATGGAGGCTCCCGGCAAAGGCTCCTTCGTCTCGCCGTCCTGGATAAGGCCCTGCAGAGTGATTTGCGTTTCCTGGCGAGTTACGGCCGCTGGTAAAGCCCGCGGGATAAACGAGCGCTTACGACTCTCCTCCTGCCCCCATATAAAGCCTACGAAAGCGACCCAAATCCAGTACAGTCGCATGGGACAAAGCTAAAAGATACTCAGTCAAATAGAAGTTAGGGAGCGAGCGAAGGGGTGCGAAGGGGGCAGGAGGAGCTTAGGGGCTGGAGGGGGTCGCTGAGCTATGAGGGGCTAAGCCTTTGAGGGTTTCTTGGTAGAGGCTGTCGCAACGTTGGCAGTGCCAGAGCCCATCGGGACGCTGGATGAGGGTTTCGCCGCAGGTGCAGACCCACCCCACTTGCCGGGCCGGATTCCCCACCACCAGCGCATGATCCGGCACATCCTGCGTAACCACCGCCCCCGCCCCCACCATCGCAAACTGCCCAATCGTTACCCCACACATCACCGTGGCATTCGCCCCAATCGTAGCCCCACGCCGCACCCGCGTCTGTAAAAACTCATTCCGCCGCTCAATAAAAGCCCGGGGATACTTATCATTCGTGAAAACACACGACGGCCCGCACAAAACCCCATCCTCCAGCTCTACGCCGTAGTAAAGGGAAACATTGTTTTGAATCTTGCAGTTATTGCCAACCTTGACGAAGGGGCCAACGACGACATTCTGGCCTAAAACACAGTTTTTTCCAATTCGGCTGCCCCGAAGAATATGCGAGAAGTGCCAGATTTTCGTCCCCTCCCCAATCTCTACATCCTCATCTATGAGGGCGGTTGGATGGACAAAGTAAGGCAGAGTGGGGGCGGTATCCGGATAGACCTGCCGAGAGAGTTTTTCGGCGAGGGCAATAGCGGGGAGGGTAGCCTCAACGGGCGTACGGGGAGTTTCGCGCCCCTCAACACAAGCTAAAAAGTGCTGAAGCTCAGCCATAAGAGGCTCCACCGAGTCAAACGGAATAGACTCAGGCACCTTATCCAAAGTCAGGTGAGGTACAGTGCCTTTCATCCAGCGAACATGAATAGCATGAAAGAAAAGTCGGGGGGTTGGGTAAAGGTCTTCAAGGATAAGCACGCCCGACGTGCCCGTAATAGTGAGGGTACGCAGGCGATGCGGGAAAGTCCAGGAGGCTTGTATCTGTCCTAATCGCCCCTCTGAAAAGCGCAGAGTAATGCTGACGGTATCCAGAAGCTTCCCCGCTATGGGACTCGGGGCGTCTATGTGGGTTTTTTGGGGATTTTCGCCGATGAGCCACGGAATAAGGTCCAGATCATGAATAGCTAAGCCCCAGAGCACATCCTCGTTAAGAGGATACTTTCCAAACCCCATGCGCTGGGAATGGATGGAACGAATCTCCCCAATGAGGCCCTCCCCTATGAGCTGATGGATTTTTTGGATGGCGGGATGGTAACGAAGGATGTGCCCTACCAGTAGGTGACGCTGGTGTTGCTGAGCCAGCTCCGCTAAACGGCGAGCCGTGGCTAAGTCCATACTGAGGGGCTTCTCACAAAGGACATGCTTATACGAGCGAAGGGCGGCTTCCACGAGAGCGGCATGAGTAGGCGCTGGGGTAGCAATCACAACGCCCACGATGTCGGGATTAGACCAGACTTCATTCAGGTTAGTTGTCCAACGAGGGCCGGGATATTTGGCGACGAGGTCGGTGTACTTGTTTAGGTTTTGCACAGCGACGGTATGAAGGACCCCTAAGGCATGAAGGCGACTCAGGATTTTACTGCCCCAATAGCCGGCCCCAACAAGGGCTATAGCTGGTTTCACAGGCCTAAAATGATTTTCCCCTTAGGAGCACGCACAATGAAGCGAAAGGTAGTTTCCCAGCGCTGGCCGGGTTCTATAATGAGATTCCAAGTGAGGCGGCCCGTCTCAGGGTCTAAGACACCTTTCCCGCTGTCCGTGAGTTCCACTTTGATGTCGCTATGGCGGCTGATGGGAATGCGGTCCCAAACAACGACTTTCACTGGCTGCGTATAAGTAGAGGCCACAGAAAGCCGATAGGCAAAAAGATACCGAACATTACCGCCGGCCAAACTCGTTTCTCGGCGGCGCTGGACCTCTTCCCGGCTAACTATGAGACGTTCGGTGCTCCCCAGGTCCAGCCAAACCGTGTCTTCCTCCGCCTGAGGTGGCCACACAAAACGTCCTACCAACTGCCCTTCCACTTCTACCTGCGCTTCGCCCCGCTCCGACAACTGCAAAAGAGCCAGCGGAAGCGCCGCCCGTAGATAAGCCCTCTGGGCCATCGGCGCATTAACTATAAAAAACGGCTGAACAGTGAAAGTGTCCTCCTTCAGAAGGAGCTGAGCCGTGCTTTTACCTGTGGGAATAGTATGGGTGCCCAAGCTGTACGTGCGGGCTAAAAGCCCCTGCGTTTCTACGGGAAGCGGCGCAGAAGAATTTTCCTCAGGGGCAAAATTATCTGCCTCATACCTGTCTTGCCCAGCATCAGCCTCGGGAGCTCTCAGAAGCTTTGCGGCAACAGGCATACCAGCAGCCAAATCTATATACCACGGCACAAAACGGGGAGCCTCGACATCCCGAGTAGGCAATGCCGTAGAAAGGGTAAGCTGAACATCTTTCCAATCTATGCCGGTCTGATTCTGAATGGCGGCCCAGCGCTGCACATAAAGAGTACCCTCCGTGGCATTAGGAAGGCGGATAAGGTACCGTGTTTGCCATTTCGCCATAGGGGTTTGAACCTCCACGCGAATAGGAATGATTTCATTTTGCGGACTCCATACGCGCAGGTAAAGGGCCGCTCGCCCCTGCGCATAATACTGCTTACGGCTATCATAAGCGCTTTTCCAGCGGGATAAAGAGTCCTTGGCAGCCTCCACATAACGCATGAGAGGATACATAGCCTCCCGAATAGCCGGCAGCTCCCGGCCCAAAAGACGAAGATAGGCCTCCACGGCCTGCGCATTGGTCCCGCCTTCCTCGCCGCCAAGCTTTTTATTTTCCATAAGGGTAGCTTCCTGCGCTTTGAGAAGGGCTATGCGGGATTCGTAAGTGTATATCACCTTTTCCAGAGAGTCTATCTGCCGGCGCAAAAGACGCAGGTCTGCGGGCTCCTCAGTAAAGGCTGGCGTATAAGGCTCAATCCGGCTCTCTACGATATAGGCCTTCGTCGTCGGGGGCAAAATGGGCCGCACCCCCGCAGGATCATAGTTTGGCGGCAAATCCGCCCAAATAAACTGATTATACCCGCGCCGAAGAGAAAGACTGCCCGTATAAAGGAACGTTGCCCCAGAAGGATGTACAGTAACAGCCGAAAGAAGGAGGCTCATGGCCCCCCATACCGTGTCCATGCCGCAAAAGTGGGAAAAAACTCGCTTGGCAAGTTTTTTGCTTACTTTTGAAGTATGCGCAACCTATTCTGGGTAGGGGTGTTAGTGGGTTTTAGTTTCCTTTGGGCTCAGGAGGAAAGCCGACACCGAGAAGGCATGGCCCCACCACCACCCCCTCCTAAACCCGCTCAAAATCGCCCCACCCTCCCACGAGAAGAAATCGTGATGGAAATGATCAGCGGCACCCTCCTGGATAAGAACGAGCAGGCTATTCCCAACGCTCGCATCTGGATTGTGCATAAAGCAACCGGAAAAGTTTTAGGCGAAACCCGCTCTGACGCCAGTGGTAGCTATGCTATTGCCGTGCCGCGAGTAGATACCGTGATCCTGCGCGTGAGCGTGGATGGAAAAGCCTTCATGGAGAAAGAGTATTCTTTTGACTCACTTTTATCATCCACGGAAATTACTTTTGAACCATGAGGCCCTGGGTGGCGATTGGTTTCTTGGGCGGATTCTTGCTTTTAGCTCAGGAAGTTCCCTACCGATTAGGGCGGTTGCTGTTTGAGCTTAAGCCCGGATATAATATAGAGAATCTACCTACGGAGCTTCGGGAGCTTGGGAGCCTTTTGCAGGTAACGCAGATAAGAGAGCGCTTTCCCGGCCTGAAAATGGCCTCGCCCGTGTATGTAGCAGAATATCAGGCGCCCTTATCTCCGCCTTATGCCGCTAAGCTCTGGGCCCGCAGCCCCGCCGTTTTATACGCAGAGCCGGAATATATCCCCCAGCCCTTAGATAGACCCGAGAAACTCACCTACACCCCCAATGACCCCCTCTTAAGCCAGTGCTATAGTCTAACGCACCTCCATGTCTTAGCCGCCTGGGATAGCACCCAAGGAGACACCAACTATGTCTGGGCCGTCGTTGATACCGATGTGCGGTTTGATCATCCAGACCTGGTAGATAACATCGCCTATAACTGGGCAGACCCCATCAATGGCATAGATGATGATGCTGATGGGTATGTGGATAACTTTCATGGGTGGGATTTCGTAGGGGCCACCATAGGCGGCACACCCGATAACGACCCCCGTACCAACCCCACCGGTCACGGCACCTGGGTAGCGGGCTTCGGAGGCGCAACAGTGGACAATGCAGAGGGAGTGGCTGGCCCCGCCTTCAAATGTCGCCTTCTGCCCATAAAGGCAGCCCCCGATGACAGCTGGGCTTTAGTTGCGGCCTATGACGGAGTATCTTATGCCGCCCAAAAAGGAGCCAAAGTCATCAACACCTCTTGGGGAAGCCCCTTTTATAGCCGCGCAGCAGAAAACCTCATTCGCACCATCACCGACACTTACGATGTCCTTGTGGTGGCTGCTGCCGGAAATATTCCCCCCAATTTAGGAACCCCATTTTATCCAGCCATGTACGATGGGGTGCTTTCTGTGACGGCGGTCCGTCACACGGATGACGTTTGGCCCGGCACCGTGCAAGCCTACTATGGCATTGACCTGTGTGCCACAGGCTGGGGCACAACTACCCATGGCCTCAATGGCTACGGAACCTATGCGTATGCAACGAGCTTTGCCGCGCCTATGGCCGCCGGCTGCGCCATCCTCCTGCGAAGCTGGCGACCCGACCTCAGTGCCCGCCAAATCGCCGAGCTCCTCCGCATCACCGGCGACTCCGTAGACCACCTCAACCCCACCCTCCGCTACCAATTAGGCCGCCGCATCAACCTCTATCGCGCCATCACCACCCGCGACACCCCCGCCTGCCGCATCCAAACCTGGCAAGTCCACGATAACAACGATAGCCTCTTCTTCGCCGGCGAAACCCTCTCCATCACCCCCACCTACATCAACTACCTCTCCCCCGTCCAAAACCTCTCCATCAAACTGATTAGCCTCTCCCCTTACCTGGAAGTCATAGACAGCCTCTACTCCGTAGGCACCCTCAATACCCTGACCACCCACCAGCAGCTCCAGCCCTTTCGGGTGCGAGTAACCGCCGCAACCCCCCCTGACAGCAAAGCGCCTCTTTTCTTCCAGTATAGCGGGGACGGGGGATATTTAGATTACGAAGTGCGAGAAATCTCTGGCCTCAATCCCCCCTATGTGCATTTACCCGCCGCTAGGCTCAAAACCACCATCAGCGGCAATGGCCGAATTGGCTATCACGATACCCCTTACAATCAGATAGGACTGGGAGTTCGCTGGGCCTCCCAAGGTAGTTCCTGGCTCTTTGAGGGAGGAATGGTTTTAGCCGATACTACGGCCCATTTATGTACCCGAGCTCCAGGCGGAGGAATGTATCGGCATTTCATGCCCACAGGACCCGCTCACCGCACCTACTCGGAACTTTATGAAGTAGGGCAAGTAGAAATGTACGGCGATGTCTCCCAAGACCCTGCCGCTCTCCCCTTTACCATCCGACTCAAAACCTACGGCATCCGACATGAGCCTGCCAATCCCTTCATAGCCTTCGTGTATGAACTGGAAAACTTCTCAGCACAGGACTACTCCGACCTTGCCTTTGGCTGGTGGTTAGACTGGGATGTAGGAAATAACCCCGCTACCGACATAGCAGGAATAAGTGCCAGCCATAAACTCGTATATGCCCGCAATGGTACAACGCGCTATGCGGGGGCCCTGCTCCTCTCCCCGCACTTAGCCGTCTTACATGTAGGGAGAGTAGACACTTTTAGTGCTATTCCCAAAACATATCATGCGATATTTCAGGGTTTAGGTGCCAGTAGTACCAGCGCTGTGGGGGATGTTTTCACAGCTATTTCAGCGAAGGGCATCCACTTACCTCCTGGCGGAAAGGATACGGTGGTTTTAGCATTGGTGGCGGGGGATTCGTGGGGGGCCTTCTTAGACCATGTAGAGGCAGCGCAAGCCTGGTACCAGTGCTTCCTCCAAGGGGGTCAAGCCGTGGTAGATTTAGGGCCAGACCGGGCCATCTGTCTGGGAGACTCCCTCATCGCCACGGGCATCAACCTAACCGAATACTACTGGAGTACAGGCGACTATACGGCCGTGGTATATCCCCGCCAGAGCGGAACCTATGCGCTTTTAGCACGGGATGGGAATGGCTGCTGGGGATACGATGAGGTACAGATCACGGTAGATAGCCTTTTGCCAGCGGATGTGCGGTTTGTACCGGGACTGACATTGACAGTGGGCCAGTCTCTCACCGGCACCGACAACGGACCAAACTACATGCGCACCTGGCACGTACAGACTCCCACAGGCTGGGTAACCTATAGCGGCGCATCATTCTCGCATGTTTTTTCGGCGGTAGGTTCGTACGAGGTGCGCTTAGTACGGGTGGATACCGGTACAGGGTGTCGGGACAGTTTGAGCTGGCAAGTCATCGTAGGGACTTCTGCCCTCCAGGAAGGAAGCACAGGAGGAGTCTGGGTATATCCTAATCCCACGGATGGAAAGGTAATCTTAGAAGGGGAAGTGCATGCAGGGGATTATTGGGAGCTTCTGGATATAGTAGGGCGAAAGGTAGCCCAGATAGAGCTAAGCGAGGCCGTAAGACAGGAAGTGGATTTGCCAATAGGACTGAGGTCAGGCAGTTATATCTGGCAGGTCCGACGAGAAAATCAGGTAGTGGGACGGGGGCTTTTGAGTGTGCTGCGATGAGAAGCCCATAGAGCCCCCCATCACCCTCCTCTTCTTGCTGGCCTAAGGTGGCATCGCTGAATAGAAGAGTAAAGCTGCCTTCTGGCACTTGATAGGCCTCCCAACTCGACACACCAGCGAAAAGATGGCCAGAGCACTCAAAGGGACTTTTTCGCTGGGCTTTCTAAGGGCTGCGTCCCCGCAGACGGCTGCTATGAGCGCATTCCAGCTCCATACCGCTACCTTTGAAGTGGTGCGGATCTCCTTTCCGTGGCTATTGCTGCTAAGTGGCCTTTTATCGGCTCAAGGGGCGCCGATAGCCCTCGCCGGCTCCCGTTGGAATCCCACTGTATGGCGAGACAGCGTAGGTATTCCCCACATTTACGGCCACTCTGATGCCGAAGTAGCGTTTGGTTTGGGATGGGTCCAAGCCGAAGATGTCGGACCTTGGCTCCAGGAAAGTCTTCTGGCTGCTCGGGGGCTCCTCGGCACCCTCCAAGGAAAAGACGGCGCTCTCTGGGATTATCTGCGAGCTTGGACAGGTATGGATACGATTGAGGTACGGAGGCTTTTCAGTGAGCAGGGATGGCAAATCTTAGAGGCTTTTGCGGAGGGGGTCAATGCCTATTTTCGCCTACATCCTTCTGAGCGGCTGCGGCCTGAGCTTTTCCCCACCAGAGCCGAAGATATTGCCCGGGGCTCTCTCCTCATCCTCCAAGTCATGACAGGCCTCGGCAACCTCCTCCCCTTCCTAAGTAGAACCGAGCTCTCAGAAATAGGCTCCCTCTACCAAGGCTACGGCTCCAACGCCTGGGCCATAGCCCCCTCCCGTTCCTGGGACGGAGGCACCTACCTCCTCATCAACTCCCATCAACCCTTAGAGGGCCGCCTCAGCTGGTACGAAGCCGAAATTTACAGCCAGGAAGGGTGGCATTTCCGGGGAGGATTTTTCCCGGGGAGTCCCGTACCCCACCTGGGCGCCAATCCAGCCCTGGGATGGGCCCATACCATGGCCTATCCGCAGTATCGGGACGTCTTTCAGCTCACCGTAAAAGGCCGACGATACCAAGTAAGCAAGCAGGACACCACCTGGTGGGAGCCCTTCACAGTGCGACAGGTCCAGCTACGTATCAAGGGTCTTCCCTTCTCTCTGAAACGCAAAGTATATGCCACCCGCTTTGGACCAGCAATCCGCCGAAAAGGAACCTGGTACGCCATTACCCATTGGCGACCAGATTCCCTCCACCCCATAGAAGTCTGGTATCACCTCTCCAAGGCCCGCAACCTCCAAGCTTTTCTGCATTGGCTTCGAGTCGGCGCCCTGCCCGCTTTTTATACGATTTATGCGGATGAGGAGGGGCACATTGGGTTTTTCTGCACGCACTACCTACCTAAGCGGGATAGCGCACGCTCATGGACAGTACCACTCTCTCGGCCAGATGTGGCCTATCTCAGTCCAGAACCGGTGCCTTTTGAGGAGCTGCCCCACGTCGTAGACCCTCCTTGCGGCTATGTGTATAATGCCAATCAGACCCCGCTGGACATCACCTGCACCGCCGCAAACCCCAAACCCACCCCTCTCATCGGTCTGCAACGTTTTACCTACAATCGGGCCGAGCGCCTAAAAGAGTTATGGACCCAATATGCCGACCGACCCCTTACCCTGCACGACCTCATGACCATCAAGCATGATCGCTGCTATGCGCAGGAAGGCAGTTATCGGCGGGTATTTGAGCCTCTTTTCAACTTGGACCCTGAGCGGTATCCGAACCTCTCAGAGCCAATTCACGCGCTTCGGCGATGGAAGGGCTGTGCAGAACCCCAAGACACCCTCACAGCCCTCGTCATGCTGACCCATCACTACCTGGAAAAAATAACCAACCTCAGCCTGGCCGCCATGATGATCCTGGGCTTACAGCCTACCGAGGCGGAGTGTGCGCAAGCCCTCCAAAAGGCCGCACGAACCCTACGACGCTACTATGGGACCTTGTACCCCCAATGGCAGGCCGTCTTGCGGCATGGCAGAGGCGGAGTAGAAGTAGGCGTTGGCGGCGCCCCAGAAGTCTTAGAAGCCCGCCACCTCCACTGGGATACCAAACGCCACCAGTTTCTTGTTAAGGGCGGCGATGGCCTCACCTACTTCATCCGCTGGCATGAGGGAAAGCAGACCTTCTTTCTCCTTCAGCCCTACGGACCTGTCCACCGCCCCCAAAGCCCCTATTACACCAACCTCATTCAGCGCTTTGCACAGCAGCACTACTTGGAGGCTCACCTCACCTCAGCACCCTTAGCCCCTTAACTTCGCCCCTATGGATATTCGCTTGCGCGGCGTGCGCACCCACAACCTCAAAAACCTCACCCTCTCCTTCCCCCGCTACCAGTTTATCGTAGTAACAGGCGTAAGCGGCTCCGGCAAAAGCTCCCTCATCTACGATACGCTCTACGCCGAAGGACAACGCCGCTATGCCGAAACCTTCTCCACCTACGCTCGCCAATTCCTACAGACCTTAGAGCGCCCAGACTTAGATGCCATAGAAGGCCTAAGCCCCGTCATCGCCATGGACCAACACCGCTTCGTACATAACCCCCGCTCCACCATAGGCACCACCACCCAAATCTACGACTACCTACGACTCCTCTACAGCCGCATCGCCCACCCCCACAGCTCCATCACAGGAGAACCCCTGATCCGTTATACGGAGGCCGAGCTCATAGCCCTTCTCATAGAGCGCTTTTCCGGTAAGCGCATCCATATTCTCGCTCCCTTAGTGCGGGCTCGCAAAGGCCATTACCGAGAAGAGTTTGAGAAGCTCCGCAAACGAGGATTTGAGGTCGTTCGGGTAGATGGAGAATGGAAAGACCTTACTGAGGGCATTCCCACCTTAGACCGGCACAAAGTGCATGATATTGAGGTGCTGGTGGATACGTTGGATGTGTCGCTTTCTCGGCGGTCGTTATTGGAGGAGGCGGTACATAAGGCGCTAAGACTCGGAAATCGTACGCTTTTCGTGATTGAGAAGGGCCGGCCCGAAGTCTGGCCTTTCTCGCTGGACTATATTGACCCTTACACGGGAGAAAGTTTTGATGAGCCCCAGCCTAATACTTTTTCTCATAATAGCCGTTATGGGGCATGCCCGACTTGTCAGGGCTTAGGCGAGGTACGCCTCTTAGATGAAAACCTTCTTTTCCCCGACCCCCACAAGCCCGCCCGAGAAGCCCTCCACCCAGCCGCCCTGGACGATGAAGTGAGCGTCTTCTGGCAAAGCCTCCTCTATCGCCATGAGATCCCCTATCATCAGCCATGGTCAGAAGTCCCCGAAGTACTCCGCCGCAAACTCCTTTACGGTCAGCTCAAAGAACCTTTGCCCTTCATAGAGGCTATCCCCTATGACGAAGCAGAAGCAGCAACCACCCTTCTACCAAAGACAGGCCCTTGCCTCTGGCAGTACATTCAAGAGCGCCTTTGGAGCGAAAAACCCCCGAAATGGATAGATACCTACCTCCACCAGCATGTATGCCCCAGCTGTGAGGGGCGCCGTCTCAAACCCAAAAGCTTGGCGTTTCGGGTGGATGGGGTCTCTATTGGGGATTTGGGGCTGTGGGAACTTTCGCGGCTGGGCGCATGGCTGGAAGGCCTTCCCGAGAGACTTTCCCCGCTGGACCGAGCCATCGGACAGAACCTCATCCGGGAAATCCGAAAGCGCGTCGGCTTTTTGGAAGCAGTAGGTCTGGGCTATCTATCGCTCTTTCGGCCTATGCACACCCTCTCCGGCGGCGAAGCTCAACGCGTCCGCCTCGCCGCCCAAATCGGCGTAGGCCTGACGGAAGTCATTTACATCTTAGACGAACCCAGTATTGGCTTGCACCCCCGCGACAATCGCCGTCTCCTCAAGGCCCTCCAGACCCTGCGCGATCAGGGAAACACCGTCATTGTCATTGAGCACGACGAAGAAACCATGCGGGCCGCCGACTACCTGATAGAGATTGGCCCCGTAGGCGGAAAAAAAGGAGGCTACCTCGTAGCCGCAGGCCCCCCACAGGAATTTATGCAGCAGCCCAGCCTCACCGCCGACTACCTCGCTAAACGCCGACAAATCCCCATTCTCCCCCGACGAGAACCTAAGTCGTTCTTAGTGCTTCGGGGAGCTCATGGACACAACCTCAAACATATTGATGTGCGTTTGCCGCTGGGGTGTCTGGTGGTAGTGGCGGGCGTGAGCGGCTCCGGCAAAAGCACCCTTATTTTAGACACCTTATACCCCGCTCTCCAACGCCGGCTCCACCCCTACTCCACCGCTGTGCCTCTGCCCTACGAAAGTCTGGAAGGCGCAGACCCCATAAAACGCGTTCTACTCGTAGACCAAGACCCCATCGGACGCACCCCCCGCAGCAACCCCGCCACCTACACCGGCGTCTTTGATGAAATCCGCAAATGGTACGCCGAACTGCCCCTCTCCCGCATGCGAGGATACAAACCCGGCCGATTCTCCTTCAACGTCAAAAACGCCGGCCGCTGCGAAACCTGCCATGGCGCTGGCGTCATAGAAGTGGAACTGGGCTTCCTACCCTCCGTTCATGTTACCTGCTCCGCCTGCCATGGCCAGCGCTACAACCCCGAAACCCTGGAAGTGCGTTACAAGGGCAAAAACATTAGCGATGTCTTGCGCATGACGGTGAGTGAGGCCCGCGTCTTCTTTGAGGCGCATCCCAAAATCCACCGCTACTTGACGATCTTAGAGGAGATTGGGCTGGGGTATTTGCCTTTGGGGCAGCCTTCGCCCACGCTCTCGGGAGGAGAGGCCCAACGTATCAAGCTGGCCGAGCAGCTGGCTAAACCCCTCTCTCAGCATACCCTCTACATCTTAGACGAGCCCACCACCGGCCTGCATAATGACGACATAGCCAAGCTTTTAGCCGTCCTGCATAAGCTGGTGGATTTAGGCCATACCGTCGTGGTGATTGAGCACAACTTAGATGTGATTCGGCGGGCCGACTGGGTAATTGAACTGGGTCCCGAAGGAGGCGATGCTGGCGGCTACCTCATAGCCGAAGGCCCACCCGAAGAAATAGCCCTTCAGGACACCCCCACCGGCTTAGCCCTCCGAGAAGAATTCTCCCTCAGTAGCCGATCATAGACTTATAGAGTTTTGGGCGGCGGCCAGCCCCCTACGGGG
>JAVVHK010000014.1:0-13956 GCA_032249525.1 Bacteroidota bacterium
CCCCCCCCCCCCCCCCCCCCCCCCCCCCCCCCCCCCCCCCCCCCCCCCCCCGCCAAAACCTCCCTCCATAATGGTATAAGCGTGCAAGGAGAAGGCGGGACTTCACCCCCCTACCCAAAAGATAACCAGCCCCCCAAGGTAAGCCCATCACGCAAACCGAGGAAGGGCGTTACCTTTGAGACATGATAGAAACAAGCTGGGAGGGGCCTTATGCGATTTTAAGATGGAACATGGCCCCTGTCAACGTCCTCCATGCGGAGAGCATAGCTGCTTTTCGGGAGGCTTTGGAGTCAGTTTTGACCGATGAGCGGTGCGAGGGGATAGTGATCACTTCGGCTCGGCGGGAGTTTATAGCGGGGGCCGATGTGCATACGATTGAGCGGCTAATGGGAGTATCGGATGTGGAGGAGCTGTATCGGGCGGTGTGGATAGTTCAGGAGGTTTTTTTGCGGCTGGAGACAGGGGGCAAGCCCGTGGTAGCCGCCATCAATGGAGCCGCTTTAGGAGGTGGATATGAGCTGGCGCTCGCCTGTCATTATCGGGTGGCATGGGATGCGCCTCAGGTGGAAATAGGCCTACCCGAGGTGCAGCTGGGGCTTATGCCGGGAGCCGGCGGCACCCAAAGGCTACCCCGCAAAATCGGCCTTATGCAAGCCCTACCCCTCATTTTAGAAGGCCGGCGCCTCTCCGCCCGGGAAGCCCATGCCCAAGGCTTAGTAGAAGATTTAGCCGACACCCCTACTCAGCTTCTGGAAAAGGCTCTGGCATGGCTCTCCCAAAAACCCCGCCCCCAAAACCCCTGGCACGACCCCAACTTTCAGATTCCCGGCGGCCCCATCTATCATCCTCGCAATGCCCCTTTCTTCACGGGTGCCATCGCCAAAGCCCACGAAAAAACCCAAGGCAACTACCCTAACATCCTCTACGCGCTCAGTGCCATATATGAGGGCTTACAGGTGCCATTCGTAAGGGGCCTGCAAATAGAGACCGCCTACTTTGTGAAGACGCTTCGGGAACCCTCGGCCCGGGCTATGGTACGAACCCTCTTTATAGAAAAGCAGCGCTTAGACAAGCTACCTCACCGGCCCACACATATCCCCCCAGCGAAAATCCAAAAGGTGGCCGTCTTAGGTGCGGGAATGATGGGACGAGCTATCGCTTATGTGTGTGCCGCCGCAGGATATGAAACCTGGGTCAAAGACCAGACCCCCGAAATCGCCCAAAGCGCCCGAACCTTCGCCGAAAAAATCCTCCAGCAAAGGCAAGCCCGCAACCGCCTCAGCCCCTCCGAAGCCCAAACCATCCTCAACCGCCTCCACATAGCCACCACTTACGAGGAACTGTCCGGCGCCAACTTAGTCATTGAGGCCGTAATTGAAGACCGCTCCGTGAAAAATCAGGTCTATCGGGAGGTAGAGCCTTTTTTAGCAGATGGAGGGATTTTGGCTTCAAATACCTCTACTTTGCCGATTACTTCGCTTTCGTTGGCGACGAGTCGGCCCGAACGGTTTATTGGCTTGCACTTTTTCTCGCCGGCAGAGCGGATGCCGCTGGTAGAAGTGATCTTAGGAGAGAAGACCGATGAACAGACGCTGGCTTGGGCGCTGGATTTTGTGCGGCATATCGGTAAAACCCCGATCGTAGTGCGGGATAGTCGGGGCTTTTTCACGAGTCGGGTTTTTGGAACTTATGTGCGGGAGGGCATGCGCATGCTTGCTGAAGGCGTACCTCCAGCTCTCATAGAGAATTTAGGTCGCAAAAGCGGCATGCCCGTAGGGCCCTTAGCCCTCGCTGATGAAGTCAGCCTTGCCCTCATGTATCAGATTTTGCGGCAAACGGAGGCCGACTTAGGGCGCGAGCTCACCGACGATCCCGTACGGACGATTGGGCGGCTCTTCGTGGAGGAACTCCGGCGAATCGGCCGAAAGGGAGGCGCGGGCTTCTACGAGTACCCCGCCGATGGCCGACCCAAATACCTCTGGCCCGAACTCCGTAAGTACTTCCCCCCCAAACCCATATCCCCCACTCAGTACCAAGACCTTATAGACCGATTTCTCTATGTGCAGGTGGCCGAAGCCTGGCGGGTTTGGCAAGAAGGCATCTTATTCGGACAGGCCGATGGAGATGTGGCCTCTATTTTAGGTTGGGGCTTTGCCCCTTACACGGGGGGCGTATTTCACTTTGCGGAATATGTAGGGCGAGAGAAGTTTCGTCAGCGCAGCCTCGAGCTGGCTGAAAAGTACGGCGAGCGATTTCAGGTGCCCTACCAGTAGCGGAGGGTCGGGTACAAATAGCCGCGCACATAGGCTTCCACCCCCTCGCTCACCGGGTGAAAAGGCTTCGTATAACCCGCCTGGCGCAGCTTTCGGATGTCCGCCTCCGTAAAGTACTGGTAGTTTTCCCGAATAGCCTCAGGCATGTCTATGAAGCGGATGCGGGGAGATTTTCCCAAAGCCCGAAAAAGCGCCTCTCCCAAAGCCAAAAAAGTTTCTGCCCGACCCGTGCCTAAGTTGTAAATACCAGACGGAATGGGGTTCGTGAGGAAAAAATACAGCACTTCCACCACATCGCGCACGTAGATAAAGTCGCGTTTTTGTTCGCCGTCTGCGTATTCGGGTTTGTAGGAGCGGAAGAGGCGGAGTTCGTTTTCTTGGAGGATTTGGAGGAAGCCTCGGTAGGCGACGCTGCTCATGGGGCCTTTGTGGTACTCGTTGGGCCCGTAGACGTTGAAGAATTTGAAGCCAGCCCAGCGGGGGGGTTTATGGGGTTGGGAGACGGCCCAGAGGTCAAAGGCATGTTTGGATCGGGCGTAGGGATTGAGGGGTTTGAGGAGGGGGAGTATGCGCTCGTCGTCCGAAAAGCCTTGGCTTCCATCGCCGTAGGTGGCCGCACTGGAAGCATAAAAGAAAGGTATCCCGTACTCTGCGGCCAAGGTCCAGAGCTTTTGGGAATAGGTGAGGTTTAGATCGTGAAAGATTTTTTCATCTTGGAGGAAGGTGTCGGTGCGGGCGCCCAGGTGGAAGATAGCCGTAAGGTCACGAGCATAGACTCGGAGCCAATCCCAGAGGTGATGACGTTCTACGAGGTAGCGGTAACGTTTTTGGAGCCAGTTGGGGCGTTTGGCAGAAGCGGAAAAGTCATCCACTAAGATGAGGTCGGTTAGGCCTTGTTCGTTGAGGTAGGCGGCGAGGGCGCTTCCAATAAAGCCGGCGGCGCCTGTGAGGAGTATCATAGGAGGTTGTGGAGGATTTGCCAGGTGAGGGAGAGGGCGGTGGCGGTAGCCCGAGTAATGACGATTTCTCGGTCGCCAGGAAAATGATAGGGCTTGACGAAGGTACGGGTGGGGGTCTCTATGGCGATATACACGAGCCCGACGGGTTTGGTGGGGGTAGCGCCCGTAGGACCCGCAATGCCCGTGGTAGCAATTCCGACCGCACTCTGCGTAAGATTTCGGATGCCCCGCACCATAGCCCGAGCCGTAGGCTCGCTAACAGCCCCCTCCGTCTCTAAGACAGTCGTAGGAACCCCCAGCAGCTGATTTTTGAGGTCGTTGTGATAAGCCACGAGGGCCCCCCGTAATACTTCGGAGGCCCCCGGTACATCTACTAAGGCCGCCGCAATGTGTCCGCCTGTACAACTTTCTGCCGTAGCGATGGTGAGGCCTTGCTGTTTGAGGGTAGCTATCAAGGCGGCGGCCAGCGTCGTAGGCCCCTCCGCATAAATATACGGCCGAAGCAGCTGACGAAGCCTCTCAATCCAAGCCTCAAACTCACTTAGCGGAAAGTCCGCTGGCGCAGACAGGTGTAGCGAAACGCCTTCCCAGCTGGGGTTGTAGGCCAGCCGGAGGGCAGCGGGTTTTTCGGCCTCCCACGATTGGATGCGCTCGGAAAGGGCGCTTTCCGTTAGGCCTGTCGTACGCAAAGTGATTTCCAGGGGCGTAGCCAGCCCAAACCGCTCTAATAGATACGGCTGCACAACCTCACTCCAAAAGGCTCGTAGCTCCGCAGGCACGCCCGGCAAGGCCCATATGACTTTCTCTCCTCTTTCCCAGAGGAGGGCGGGCGCTAAGCCCACAGGATTTGGAAAGGCACGCCCCCCCTTCGGCACCTCCGCATACCGCTCTATGTAAGGCAGGGTAATACCCCGCCGGCTCACCCGCTCCTGCAAATGCGATAAAAGCTCCGCATCCACTACATAGCTATCCTGGAGGGTTTCTGCCCACAGGGCCTTTGTAAGGTCATCCGAAGTATGCCCCAGCCCCCCCACCGAGATAATTACCTGGGCAGGGCTCTCTAAAAGGCGCTGCATACAGAGGCGCAGCTTCACCGGGTCATCCGGAAGCAAGTGTATCCCCGCCACATAAAACCCCATCCGCGTCAGCTCCCGACTCAAAACAACCCCATGCGCATCCCGCAAACGCCCCTCCGTCAGCTCACTTCCAATTAGTAATATCTGCGCCTCAACGCCCATGCAGCTTCTCGTAGTCCGCTAAAAACTGCGCCAGTCCCTTATCCGTAAGCGGATGCACAAAAAGCTGTTTCAGTACGCTATAGGGCATAGTAGCAATGTCGGCACCCGCCAGCGCACATTCCAACACATGCCGAGGATGGCGCAAACTCGCCGCCAAAATCTTCGTCTCAAAGTCATAGCGGTCGTAAATAGCCCGAATCTCCCGAATAAGGTTAATCCCATGGTGCCCCACATCATCTAAGCGCCCCAAGAAGGGACTTACATAAGTCGCTCCCGCCTTTGCCGCAATCAGCGCCTGCACAGCAGAAAAAACCAACGTGCAATTCGTAGGAATGCCTTCCTCTTTCAGGGTGACCAGGGCTTTGACGCCTTCAGGGATGAAGGGAATCTTCACGACGATGTTGGGGGCTATGCTCACTAAGTTTCGGGCCTCTTCTACCATGCCTTCATAGGTGGTGCTAATCACTTCGGCGCTGACGGGTCCCCGAACTATCTGCGCAATCGCTCGGTAGTGCGCCGCAAAGTCTTTAACCCCTATCTTAGCCATCAGGGAGGGATTCGTGGTAACCCCATCCAGAATACCCAACGCCGCCGCCTCTCGGATCTCGTCCAAGTCGGCAGTGTCCAAGAAAAATAGCATAGGTCAAAAGTACAGCAAGAAGCTCATAGGAAGCCGCAGGGGGGATATGTACCTTTGGGGGATGACGCTGGTCTCATTTTGGGAGGAGGCTTTTTGGCGGGCGGATGTAGGAATTGTGGGGGGTGGGCTGGTGGGTCTGTCCTTAGCCGCCAGCCTTCTGGAGCGGGTTCCAACCACCCGGGTAGTCCTCTTAGAACGCGGGCTGACCCCTTTGGGAGCCAGCACCCGAAACGCCGGTTTCCTCTGCTTGGGCTCTCCATCCGAAATCTGGCGGAACCTCCAAGAGATAGGAGAATCAGCCACCGTCTCCCTCATAGCTCAGCGCGCCGCAGGAATCCAACGTCTCCGTGCCCGCCTCGGCGACTCAGCCATCCATTATCAGCCTACGGGTGGGTACGAGCTCATACCCCCCTCCTACGAATGGGTCCTCCACAAGTTAGACTACCTCAATACCCTCCTCTCAGAAGTCTTAGGTGGACCCTACGCGCTCCTTCAGGACGAAAAACTTCCCCACTTTCGCTTTGGAAAAGCGATTCGGCATCTAATCTATTTACCGCACGAGGGAGCAGTACATTCGGGTTTTTTGGTGCGCAGTCTCTGGCAGTATGTAGCCGAACGAGGCGCTCTCATCCTGACAGGAGCCGAGGTGGAAGCGTGGGAAGAAGAAGATGCCAGCGTAAAAATCCGCGTACGGGACTCTTACGGAGGAAAATGGCACCTATTGGCTCGGGCCGCCGCCATCTGTACCAATGCCTTAGCCCCCCACCTAACCCCTTCCTGCAACGCCCAACCCGCACGAGGGCAAATCCTCCTCACCTATCCCATAGAAGACCTTCCTTGGCAAGGCGTCTTCCACTTAGAAGAAGGCTACTTCTACTTTCGCTCCGTGGGGAAGCGGATCCTTTTCGGGGGCGGGCGCCACTACGACTTTGCAGGCGAAACCACGACCGAATTCACCACCACAGAAAAGATTCGGGGGATTTTAGAGGCCTATTTGCGGGATGTCATCATTCCTTGGCGGCAGGTCGCTGTGGAGCGGTGGTGGGCAGGGATTATGGGCTTTTGCGAGCCGCCCCTGCCTAAAATAACCTGGGAAACCGATCGGGTAGTTTCGGTCTTTGCCTGCAACGGAATGGGCGTAGCTCTGAGCAGTGTGATTGCCGACCAAGCCGCTGAAGCTCTCCTGGAGCGATGGGGCTAAGACCATTTACAATCAAGAAATTTTGGCCGCTCCGCCCCAAAGGGGCGGGCGCGGCCATCCCCTCTTCACACTAAGAAAGCCTTGGCCTCAAAATGGTATAACAGCGGATACAAAAACCCCCGCCGCATAGAAAATCTACAATCCACCTCCCAACGTCCCCCTCTAGTAGGGGAGCTAAAGGGCACGTACTGGGTAGTTCTACAATCCAGCCGCCGGAAGCTCTTCTACACCGGTGCGGGCAAGGCCCTCGCCGCCCGCAAAATCTACCATCCAGCCCCCCTTCTCTCACTCTAAAACCACCCACCGCAAACTCCCGACTGCCCCTACCTCCACCAAATAAAAGCCTTGCGGTAAGCTCGGTAAATGCAGAGTTCGCCCTTCGCTGCGCTCTCGGTAGAGCACCTGTCCTAAGGGCGTTACGACCCGAACCTCCCACCCTGCCGGCACCCCCTCTAAAAATGCTCCTCCCCGAGAAGGATTCGGATACAGCCGAATATGCATGAGGGCAGCCTGCGAGAGGCTACTGGGTGCCTGCACCTCTACTGGCACACTGCAACTCCCTACACATTGCGAGACAGGCTCCGACACCGTAAAAGTCGCATTGTAGTTGCCCGGATTGGCATAAGTATGCGTGAAGGTCACTGGCAGGCTGCTCACACTGCGGCTCTGGGGAGAAGACCCATCCCCGGGATTAAAAGTCACATTGAGCGTCCCGCTGGGAAGGCCCGTGCCCGTCAGTTGGATTTGTACCGCTTGTCCGGCATTCGCCGGATTAGGCGTGGCATTACAACGCAGACTCTGAATGTTGGTTATCGTAAGCGTTTGGGTGTTGCTAATAACCACGGGATTGGAGCTCACCACGCGCACCTGGTAAGTCCCGCTATTGAGCGTAACAGGAATCACGGCCGAAATAGGACTGTTTGTACCGCTTCCCAAAATCGTAGGATTAGCAAACGAACCCGAGAGGTCTGATAGCTGAGCAGTAAAGGTATTACCGGCCCCGAAGCTGCCCGAGGCACTAAACTGGATACTTATCGTACCGCCCGCGCACACCCCACTTGGCTGGACCGAAGTCAGCGTGAGGGTGGGGGCTGCCCCTACATTGACCGCAATCTGGCAGCTACCCGTACAGCCACTCGCTGGATGCGTAAGCGTAAAAACCGCCGTGTAAGTTCCCGTAGCGGTGTAGGTATGCGTAAAGCTATAGGGCAGGCTCACGCCATTTTGGGTGTAGTCGGGTGTGCCGTTGTTATCAATGTCCAGCGAGATGTTGAAGGTGCCGGTGGGGAGGCCGGTGCCGTTGAGCGTGAAAGTTACGGCCTGACCAGCCGTGGGATTCGGGGGATTGGCAGAGCAGATGAGATTGGAGAGATTGACAATATTGACATCTACGGTGTCACTGACTACAACGGGATTGGAGCTGACGACCCGGATTTTGTAGCTGCCTGTAGGGACGGTGGTGGGAATGGTCAGCGAGATAGGACTGGATGCGCCCGTAGCTGTTGCCAGCGGCGCTGCAAAAGACCCCGTCGCATCAGAAAGCTGAACTGTAAATTGATTGCCCGCCCCAAACGAGCCCGTCGTGCTAAATGCAATGCTCACGCTACTCCCCGCACACACAGTAGGTACAGGTGGAATGCTCGTAATATCAATCGTCGGACCTGATGCCGGCACATCGGCAAAAATCCGTATCTCATCTACCCCAAGCGGGGGATCGGCATGATCACTCCCCTCTTGATTGACGAAGCGGAAGCCAATGTAGAGGTTGTGGCCGGCTACGGATGCGGGCAGAGGGATAGTATCGGCATACCAGCTGTTGGCGTTATTGCGTAGCTGCTGGGAGCCATTGCGGGAGGTGAGCTGTGTCCAGGTGGTGCCATTCGTGCTGTAGTAGACTTCCCCATAGGCATCGTTACCTCCGCCTGCCAGCCAGAAAAAGCTGAGCTTGATATTCGTAGCACTAGCGGGGATGGCCACAGGCTGGCTCATCCTAGCAAAGATATTCGCCGGCGGGTAACAGGGAGATAGGGGGGTAGACCCTAAGTACGAGAAAGTCGTCGTTGCAGGGGGACACACATTGTCATAGGCAGGATTGTAGGAAACATGCAGAAAGGCGGACTGCGGCGCCCCCGTAATGGCAGCAGGCTGATCCGGGATGGGAGGAATGCTGGCAGACGTACATCCATAAGGCGCGCAGCCGAAAAACGTACAGAAGCCCACGCAGTTAGTCGGGCAGCAATAAAAGGGGTCACCAGACACACTGGAAATCGGATTATCCACGTCGTTGCCGTTGTAGTCGGCGCTGACTACCCAGCGGTTATACAGCAGCGTCGTGGTAGAGCCTAAGTCGCTGGTATTAAGGCTCCAGTCGCTGGGTACGCCGCTATTGAAGTCCTGCTGGTAAAAAATCGTCTGCGCCCCAATAGCCCCGAAAAGCAGGGGTAAAATATGGATTCGCATACTACAAAGGTACAGCAAAACTCTCATCACCCAATGTCAGCGGAAAAGCCCATCTCGCCTCCCACCCATAGCCCTTAGTCTCTCAGGTAGCTCATACAGCAAGAGAGAGACGCTTTTGAGCCACTCATGAGGCTTTTGATACCACTCGGGGAAAATATGGATTTCGCTCATCCCCAAATGCCTAAATTTGCCCCATGCGAGGCTTATTGGCCCTTCTGGGGATTGGGATTAGCCAGGGCTTCCTGCTTGGGCAGGTGAACATCTTCTACCAGCAAGACTTCAACTCCGGCATCCCGACCGACTGGAGTCTGAATACCAGTGACCTTGGGTGCGCTACTTCAGACTTATACAATCGCTGGGTGGTAGATGGCCACTACGCTGCAGGGTCAATAGAAGTAGACCTTTCCTGTTCCGCCGGTCTTTTGTGCTTTCCCTATACCATTCCGGCAGTCCCCAATCAGCCTGCGGGCATTGTAGGTGGCCCGCAAAGCAACTTTTTATATGTCTCGTACGTGCATAATCCCAACTACAGTGGCTGTACGCCGCCCACGGTAAACTACCTTGCCTTTCTGGCAGCTGATGGTAGCTGTACGTCAGCGCAGCACTACTTCGCCAAGATGAATACGCCTGCTACCATTCCCGCCGGTTCCAACCCTGTGAAGCTTAGCTTCATATGGATTTGCCAGGGCGGCCCCCAAAGCTATGGCGAAGTGTACTACAGCACCAACGGAACGACCTGGAACATTCTTACGTCCTCTCGGGTCAATAGCACGCAGCTCCGAGGGCGCAGTACTTGGCAGCTGGATACCATCACCCTGCCGATTACAAGGCCCGCCAATGTGTATATTGGATTTCGGTTCAATAATGATGTAACCACGACTGCTCAGGACCCTTCGTTTGGCGTAGATGCGATTCGGATTTTTGAGGAGGTGAGTGGGCCGACGATAGAATTGGTTAGTCTTACGCCGGCGCAGGTGTGCGCAGGGGGTACGGTGAGTGTAGCCTTTAGTACGACGGGGAGCTTTGGGGCTGGGAATCAGTTTGAGGCGCAGCTCTCGGATGCGTCAGGCTCTTTTGCGGCGCCCATAGCGACAGCTACGGGGACCGCTAGCCCTATCACGCTCACTGTACCAGCCGGCACACCCAGCGGCACCTACAAAGTGCGCGTCCGAAGCACCAACCCCGCCCTCATCAGCGACACCTTAGACCTCCAAGTGATTAACCTCTCTGGACTTACTTGCACGGCGAATCCTAACCCCGTTTCCCCCGGCAACTCCGTAACCCTCACCATCAGCGGCACAGGTCTGCCTGCCGGCCCCTTTAATATAAGCCTAAACCCCGGGGACGGCTCCCCAGCCCAAAACCAAAACGGCGTGGCAGCTCTACCCGTGAATTTCACCCATACCTACACGACGGCGGGAAGCTATGCAGCGACCTTTACCGTCACCCATCCAGCTTCGGGCTGCTCGCAGACTTGTCAGGTAACGGTTCAAGTGGCGGCGCCCGGCTCCCCAACGATCACTTTACAGCCGCCCGTGGCCTGGGTGTGCAGTGGGGATGGCTTTACGGTGAGCTTTTCTACGACGGGCACCTTCGGACCTACAAATACTTTTTCGGTTCAGCTGTCGGATGCGACGGGCTCTTTTGCTAATCCCATTGTCATTGGCAGTGGAAGCGGTTCTCCGATTAACTGCGTTATGCCTATGTCCACTTCGTCGGGGACTTACAAGATTCGGGTCGTGGCCTCGGACCCCGCTGGCATCGTGAGCAACGAGCAGCCCATTAATGTAGCTAACCTTCAAGGGCTCTCTTGTTCCGTTTCGCCTGTGCCGGTTTCGGCCGGCCAGAGCGCTACCTTCACTATCGGCGGGAATGGCCTCCCCTCAGGCACCTACACTATCACCCTTACCCCGGGCAACGGCGACCCCCCGCAAAACTTCCCCAATCAAACCCTACCTACCACCATCACCTACACCTACAACGCCGATGGCCAATACCCAGCGCAAATCCAAGTGGTTCATACGCCCTCGGGCTGTGCCCAGACCTGTAATGTAACGGTCACCGTCGGGCAGCAAGCCCTTACCCTCTCTGGTCTCCAGCCTACTTCGGTTTGCCCCGGCAGCTCCTTCACAGCTACCTACGAGGGGGTGAATATCACCTTCGGGGCTAACAATATTTTCATTTTGGAAATCGTGGATGGCAATGGGAATGTGGTGAGCCGGTGTTCTACGGCCAGCAGAGCGGCCCAGGGCAGCTTGAGCTGTCAGGTTCCTGCTACCCTCCCGGCAGGCGGCTATACGGTGCGCCTGGTGAGCACCGATCCGCCCTTCCAAAGCTCCGGACAGACGCTGGCGGTTCTTTCTAAGCCAGTGGCAGCCTTTAGGCCTTCTGATACACTTTTAACCCTCCCTTCGGAAAACTCGGTAAGTTTCACCAATAGCTCCACGGGAGCGGTGAGCTATGTTTGGAACTTTGGGAATGGACAGAGTAGTACGCAGGCCACGCCCGACCCGGTCATTTACTCTGCGCCGGGCACCTACACGGTAGTGCTCATAGCGACTTCGGCGGATGGATGCCCGGATACCGCCACCGCCCGAATTACGGTTCGGGTGGCGGAGGAGCTAACTATTCCGAATGCTTTCACGCCCAACGGGGATGGCGTGAATGATCGGTTTGTGATTCGGTACACGGGGGCTGAGCGGATTGAGGCGACCTTGTATGACCGATGGGGCAATCTCATATGGAGCCAGTCCCAATCCGCTTTGAGCGGCACCTTGGAATGGGATGGCACTATCAAGGGCACTCCTGCCCCCGAAGGCGTGTATAGCGGTATCGTCTTTCTCAAGACCCCGACAGGCAAAGAAATCCGAAAAGCCTTTTCGGTAACGCTTTTGCGGTAGGAGGGCTTTTTACCAGTGCCGTACTCGTTGGAGTCCCAAGAGGGGGTATAACGCCTGCAGGACAAGAAGGATAGGGTCCCAGAAAAGGGCCCATGGGGGCAAGGGGGCACCGCTTAGCTGGATGGCTATTCCCCGCGCTATCCACACTAAGAGCGGCGCCCCCCAGAAACGCCCGCTGCCCCATGCTATGCCCCACAGCCCTAAATACGTTACTCCCAGCACAGCCAGCGAAAGCCACACGCCCTTTTTGTAATACCGCGCAGTTTGCAGGTGCCGCCGCTTACGCCGAAAGTAAGCCCCCCAGCTCTGAGGAGCCCCCGAAATCGTCGCCGCTCCACTGGCTCTCACCTTGCTTGAAGGGATGAGCTGGAGAGTCAAGTCATCATCCCCAGAGACGACCTCATGCCAGAGATACAGCCCCTGTTTGAGCCAGCTTTTTTTGACGGCCCATCCGCGTCCTGTAGTCATGTAGGGATAACCCCATGCGGCCCGACCCACACTTTCCACCTGTATGAGGGCCGCCTCCCAAGCCGCGAAAAGCTCCACTCCTTTACTTTCTGCTCGCAGCCACCCCAACCCCACTACCGCATCCACCCCCTCTCCGACTTCTCCCAGCAGCCGCTCTAAGTAATCCTCCCCCACTTCTACATCGGCATCCAAAACCACCACCCACGGATATTGCGCTTTTTCCAGCCCCTGCGCCAGGGCATACTTTTTCGGGCTCCACTCTGGGGGCGTGGCCTCCACCTCCACTATCTGCACGGGCATAGGAAGCTGAGGGATAAGCTCGTAGATTTCCTGCCGGGCCTTTGGAGGCAGGCGGTCCAGTACCACTACGACTTCCCAGGGGGCCTTATACCTAAGGGTGCACATCTGCTGGAGAAGTCTTTGGGCCTCGCCGGGCCGGTGCGTGGCTATCAAGATAGATACAGGGGGATACGACTGCCTTCCTATGCTGCGCCGCCGCAGTCTTCGTACCGTCAGCCCCAAGCCCAGCCAGTACACTACCAACCCCACCGCAATCCCGTAAATTGCCCCCCATGCGAAGCCTCCCTCTAATCCCGCTTCTAATCCTTCCTGCATACAGCTGGGGCTTCTGGGCGCATCGCCGCATCAACCGCCTGGCTGTCTTTACCTTGCCGGAAACGCTCTTTGCTTTTTACCGACCTCATATAGAGTACCTTACGCGGCAAGCTACTAAACCCGATGAACGCCGAGCAGCCTTTGCTTGGGAGGCTCCCCGCCACTACATTGACTTGGACCGATACGCCCCACCCATACCCCACGCCTGGCAGGAAGCCGTAGAAAAGTACTCTTTGGACACGCTGAATACCCATGGCATCCTTCCTTGGCACTTGGAAAAGGCTTTTTGGGAGCTGGTAGAGGCTATGCGAGCCCGCCACACCCCCCGCATCCTCAAACTCTCCGCCGAGATCGGCCATTATTTGGCGGATGCGCATGTCCCCCTCCACACCACAGCTAACTACAATGGCCAGCTTACGGGACAGCACGGGATTCATGCGCTTTGGGAGTCTTTCCTTCCTGAGCGGTATGGGGAGGGTTATGACTTTTTTGTGCCTCGGGCCCGCTTTTGGCGTCGCGTGCGGGATACCCTCTGGCAAATCGTAGAAGAGAGCCACGCGCTGGTACCCCAAGTTTTGCAAGCTGAAGAGGAAGCCACCCGCCGCCTTCCCCCTGACAAGAAATACACCTATCGCCCTCGGGGTAATCAGACTGTTCGGACTTATTCGGAGGCGTTTTTGGAGGTTTATCATGCTCTTTTGCAGGGCATGGTGGAGCAGCGGATGCGCCGGGCTGTGCATCGATTGGGCAGTTTGTGGTATACGGCCTGGGTCATAGCGGGGCGGCCAGACTTATCTGCGGCTACGGAGCCTATGGAAGAGGAGTCCCTTCCACCTGACACCCTCCACAGAGACCCCCGTCCCTGCGACGAAATAGGCCTATCCCCGAATAATCTGCCATATGGCTTTCCAGGAGAGCTTTTGCCCATACAAGAGGAGGGCATGTTTGTACAGGCGCGCGGCCAATCGCTCCGTCCCCAACAGCGTCAAAAAGAGTATCCCCAACGAGCTGGCCGCTTCCCATATGGATACCTGTGTAGCAATCAGCCGAACCGGCATATACACCGGCGAAGTGAGGGGAAAGTAGCTGAGCACCTTTAGGACGGGCCCTTCTCCTTCGGCGGCCAGCATGGGCAGCACCATCACCGATAATATAAGCGGCCATTGGAGGGCCTGACTAAGCGGAGAAAGCTCTGTTACGGA
>JAVVHK010000015.1:0-13902 GCA_032249525.1 Bacteroidota bacterium
TACTCCGCGCGGGTTGTTTTTTGGGGGGCCCCCCGCCCGCGGCGGGGGGGGGGCGGCCCGTTTGGGCGGGGGGGGCCCCCCCCCGGGGGCGCCCCCCCCCGCCAAAACATCTCTTATGAGGGGCAAGCATCTTGGGCATAAAGGGGGTTCGCGATTTTGCAGGCGGAGTGGGTTCAGGAGGGGAGGGATAACTTTGCCTCATGATTTGGGTGCTGTACGGGGAGGAGGAGTTTCTAAGGGCAGAGCGTCGGAAAGCGCTTTTAGATGAGCTTCTCAGAGACCTGCCTCGCGATTTTGCCTTACAGACGCTGCGTGGAAAAGCTTTTACCCCCGCGCGCCTCACAGAGTTTTATGAGATGGCTTTCGGCTCGCCGTACAAGGTCATTCTCCTTTTGGAGGCGGAAGTGCTCGGAAAAGCTGAGCTCAAAGCTCTGGAAACCTATTTTCAAAACCCTTCTCCCACGAATCACTTGATTGTGGAGTTTCACCAGGAGGCTGTGCCGCCCCTGCCCAAAGGCGAGGGCATTAAGTATGAAAGCTTTTCGCGTATGCGCTCCAAAGAGCTTGCTAACTGGCTGGAAAATCGGGCTAAAGCGATGAATCTCCACCTTCCTCCGGAAAGCGTTTCTTTTCTTATAGAGACGGTTGGGCAAGACCTTAGGCTTTTACATCAGACTTTGGAGGTGCTGGCGCTCTCAGGAGTGGAGCTTACCCCTACAAAGATTGCGGAAGCCTTAGGCCTGCACCCGCAGTATAATATCTATCGGCTCGTGGATGCTTTGGCCGAGAAGAATCATAGATTAGCTTGGCAGATTTTGGCTTATATGGCGGAGGATACGCGGAACTTTCCTGTGGCGAGCGTGCTGTGGTCGATTCAGCAGTTCTATCAGCGTTTGATGGTGTTATATGCTACTTTTGGCAAGGGGGCGAAGGTTACGCCGGAGGCTATTCAGCAGAGGTTAGGGTTGCGGTATGCTTTTCAGGCGCGGCCTTATAGTGTAGCGTATGAACGTTATACAATGCGGGAGGTTCAGCAGGCGTGCCATACTCTCTATGAGGTTGATGCTCGTCTTAAGGGCCTTATAGGGAGCCGAAGCTCGGAATCGGCCCTTCTTTTACACTTAGCGGCTCGTTTGCTCTATCCGAAGCTGCCTACCTTATGAGCGTAGGCGCTCCTTGTACTTGACTAAACCCCGCCGTATCCGCTCTAAGGCCGCATCAAAGGCAGTCTGAAAATTCTCTCCCCGCTCCGACACATGGAGCACCTCACCCGGGATGCGAATATGTAACCGTACTTCCCGATTGGGCTTCACCTCGCCAATCTCCTCTAAATACACATCCCCCTCTGTAATAAAGGCAAAGTCCCGATACAGCCGGTCCAACCGATCTTGCATGTACTCTGTCAGGCTCTCTGAAAGGGGCACCCCATGGGGGTGAAAGCGGAAGCGCATATGTTTGCAAATATACAACACTTGCCCGGGATTCCGCCAAAAGCTCGTATCTTCGTCCCATGACTTTGATAGCTGAGCAGGTCCAGCCGTCCACCACCCTCAAACGACGTATCCGAAAAGTAGCCGTCTTAGGGGCAGGCGTCATGGGCTCCCAGATTGCTATGCACCTGGCAGGAACCGGCTTTTCTGTGCTGCTTTTAGATATTGTCCCCAAAGAACTTACGCCGGAAGAAGCTCAGAAAGGCCTCTCCTTAGAGAGCCCCGAAGTGCGTAACCGCATTGTGCGCGAACTCTTTGAGCGCGCTAAAAAGCTTTCGCCTTCGCCCTATTATCATGAGAGCGTGCTGGAACGTATCTCCTTAGGTAACTTAGAGGACGACCTTCCTAAAATTGCTGATGCTGACTGGATTATTGAGGTTGTGGCTGAAGACCTGGGGATCAAGCGCGCCCTTTACGAAAAGGTAGAGAAGTACCGCAAACCTGGTACTCTGATTACGACTAATACTTCGGGTATTCCCATACGGTTTTTAGCGGAGGGTCGGAGCGCGGATTTTCGTCGGCATTTTGCGGGGACGCACTTTTTCAATCCGCCCCGGTACCTGCCGCTCTTGGAAATCATTCCGGGCCCAGATACCGACCCTGAGGTGATTCAATTCCTAATGGAGTTTGGTAGTCGGGAGCTGGGCAAAGAGACAGTATTGTGTAAGGACACGCCCGCTTTTATTGCGAATCGGGTAGGAGTCTTTGCGATCATGCATCTTTTGCATGCGCTTCCGAAGTATCAGCTTTCGGTGGAGGAGGTGGATGCGCTCACAGGCCCTGCAATTGGGCATCCGAAATCGGCTACTTTTCGCACGGCGGATGTAGTGGGGTTAGATACCTTGGCCAAAGTCGCTAAGGGGCTCTACGAAAATTGCCCCCACGATGAGGCCCGAGAAATCTTCCGCCTTCCCGCCTACCTGGAAAAAATGCTGGATGCCGGCCTCCTCGGCGAAAAAACCGGTAAAGGCTTCTACACTAAGCAGCGCCTCAACGGACAAAGCGAAATTCTAAGCATAGACTTTGAAACGCTTACCTACCGCCCCCAGAAAAAAGTCAAGTCCGCGCTCTTAGAACGTCTCAAAGTAGAAGACAACTTGGAGAAACGCCTTCAGCTTATTGCTCAGTCGGATGAGCCTTATGCTCAGCTTTTGCAGGAGAACATGGCGGCGCTGTTTAGTTATGTGTCGCATCGGATTCCTGAAATCTCGGATGAGATTTACCCCATAGATCAGGCGGTTCGGGCGGGTTTTGCGTGGAAGCTCGGCCCCTTTGAAAAGTGGGATGCCGTTGGCTTGGAAGCTGGGCTAAAGGCCATAGAGAAGTATGGTTTCACGGTGGCGCCGTGGGTCCAGCGCATGCGAGAAAAGGGCTACACCCGCTTCTATCGCATTGAGAAGGGGCGCCGCTATGTCTATAGCCCCCAATCGGAAACCTACATAGAAGTCCCTGGTCAAGACCGGTTCATTTCGCTGGATACGCTGCGGGCCGATCGCGTCATATGGAAAAATGCAGGAGCCTCGCTCTTTTACTTGGGGGATGGAGTGTTATGTCTGGAATTCCACACCAAGATGAACACTTTGGGGGGCGAAGTGCTGGAAGCCATTAATCACGCTATAGACGTGGCGGAAAGGCACTATGAGGCGCTTGTGATTGGGAATCAGGGGGAGAATTTTTCAGCGGGGGCGAACCTGGCTATGATTTTCATGATGGCGGCGGAGCAGGAGTGGGATGAGCTGGATTTTGCGGTGCGGGCTTTTCAGCGGACGGTGATGCGCATTCGGTATAGTGCGATTCCGGTGATTGTGGCGCCGCATGGGATGACGTTGGGTGGGGGCTGTGAGCTGACCCTCCACGCCGATGGGGTGCAAGCCGCCGCCGAAACCTACATAGGTCTGGTAGAAGTAGGTGTGGGGCTCCTTCCCGCGGGTGGCGGCACTAAAGAAATGGCCGCCCGCATTTCCGAAAGATACGTAGATGGGGATGTGGAAATCAACTTCTTCCGGGATGTGCTTACTTTGATTGCTACGGGTAAAGTCGCTACTTCGGCTCTGGAGGCTATAAAGATTGGGCTTTTGCGGCCGTATCAGACCCGTATCACCTACAATAAGGCTCGTCAGCTCCGAGATGCCAAAGCGTATGCTCTACTCCTAGCCGAGAGCGGTTATACGCAGCCTATTCCTCGGCCTATTCGGGTTTTGGGGCGTACGGCCTTAGGCGGCGTTGAGGCTTCCCTCTACCAGATGGAGGCTGCTGGCTACATTACAGCCTACGATCGCCATATTGCCCGAAAGATCGGCTATGTCTTAGCGGGCGGCGACCTGAGTGGGCCTCAGCTGGTGAGCGAGAGCTATCTCTTGGACCTGGAACGGGAGGCCTTCCTTTCGCTGTGTGGAGAACGCCGCACCTTAGAGCGCATCCAGCACATGCTCCAAACCGGCAAACCCCTCCGCAATTAGGCCTCTCCTCTCCATACAAGCCCTGAGTTGGGCTTATCTCTTCATGGGAGCAGCGTGGACGCAGACTTTTAGCTGGGGCACTTGCACCGTAGAGGTGCTAGAACCCATTCGGCCTGCTCAGCGCGTGCTGGTGCTTTTGCCAGGGTGGAACTACTCTCGGCGCTGCTGGTGTGATTCCAGTCGGGTATGCTCGCTCGCCTTAGTCAAAGGCTATCGGCTCATTCTCGTAGAAATGGGTAAAAGTATTTACGCTTCGGACGTCTTTCCTGAGACGCGGGCGGATTGGCGGCATTATCCTACGCTCCGTACGCTCATAGATACCGTTTTCCCGGCGCTTCTGGAAAAAGGTTTCTTGTGGCCGGGGCGCTCCTACCTTCTTGGGCTTTCTACGGGGGGGCGGGGGGTCGTGATGATTTTAGCGCATACGGGGCGTCTTTTTCGGGCAGGGGCGGCTTTGTCGGGGGACTTTGACCCGCACTTAGATCCGAAAGACCGGCTTTTGACGGGCTGGTATGGCCCTTATGGCCCCCGATGGGAAAACGTAGATAACCCCCTTCGCCTCAGCGAGCGCCTCCAAGTCCCCCTCTTTTTGGCTCACGGCCAAAAAGACCCCTTCGTGCCTCATCTACATTCCCGACGGCTCTACCAGCACCTCCAGAAAAAACGTCCCGACCTCACAGTCGTTTATCGGGAAGTCCCCCACGCTGGCCATGACTTTACCTTTTGGGAGCAAGCCGGGGAATGGGCCTTAGAGTTTTTTGAGTCGTTATGAATGGGCTGGACTGGATAGCACTGCTTATTGTGGCTCTCAGCGGGATTGTTTCGGTGGGGGTATTGTTGATATTTTTCTGGCGGCGGGAGCTAGCCGAGCGAGAGAAGCTCCTTTCGCAGCAGATTTTACAGACGACGTTGCCTTTGCGCCTGCAAGCACTGGAACGTACAGCGCTGTTTTTGGAGCGCAATGATCCCAATAATCTCTTGCCTCGGCTTCAGCCGCATCAGTTTCGTTCTACGGCGGACTTAGTGCAGACCATAGCGCAGATTTTACAGGAAGAGTATATTCATAATGCGGCCCAGCAGATATACGTCGGCCCTCGGGTGTGGTGGGCTTTACGGCAGGCGCGGCAGCAGCTTTTAGCCGTCTTGAATGAAACCCTTTCCGAATATAATCCCCTGCACATGTCCCCTATAGCCTGGGTGGAAAAATTCAAAGAAAAGTGGCGAGCGCTGAGTCCCGATCCTTTCCAAACAGCCCTCATGCAGGTTCACGCAGAAATGCAGCGCCTTCTCCGCTTAGAGAGCTAAATTTCTTTGTACTTTTGAGCGATGGCTTTTTGGGGAAAGAACGGTGCCGCTGAGAAACGTCCTGCAGAGCACTCTCTCTCTATCCTTGGAGAGGGGGCTCAGATGCAGGGCACCCTCCAAGTGCCGGGAAATCTTCGGATAGAGGGAACTTTTCAGGGCCAGCTGACGGTAGGGCATCGGCTCGTGATTGCGGAGTCTGCGCAGGTTAAGGGCGTTTTGCAGGCTCAGGAGCTTTTGATTGCGGGCACGTTTGAGGGGGAAGTCCGAGATTGTGAGCATGTGGAAATCACGGGGACGGCTCGGGTTCGCGGTACTATCCGTAGCCAAAAGCTGGAGGTGCAAAAGGGAGCTATCCTCCATCTTACCTGTCAAGTTGGAGAGATAAGGCCCCTTCCCCCAGTTGGGACCCCAAACGGCCTCCCCTCCCAGGCCGAAGCCTCCACCCCATCCCCAGCCCCTTCCGCCCCCACCCCTAAGCATAAACACAAATAATCTCTTCTCTTCCTGAGTTTGTGCCGAGGCGAGCGTCTTTTCTGCTACGGGCTATACCTTTGTAGCGCAAGCGATGTTTGGGCTCAGCCTTTCAAGGCCATGGGCTGGTTTCCCAGTTTTCTGGTCATTGGTTGTCTGCTTTTGGAGCTGTACTTCTCAGAAGGCCCCTCTTCCGCCTGACTGGGAAGAGCGTCGCAAAGCCTTCCCCTCGCAAGAAGCCTACCGATACCGGCTCACCTGGGTGGGAGCTGATAGCGTTCAGGGATTTATTCAGGCGGATACCCTTCGGCAGCTCCTTAGACAGGATACCCTCTGGTGGATTTTGAAGGGACGGGTAGAAGCGGAGTGGACCTCCACCCCGCAATCCAAACCCCATCGTCTCCGCTGTGAGGAAGCCCACCTCCTCCCTCAAACCGGCTTAGTCAAAGCCTATCGCTCGGTTGAAGTTGCCACAGCGACAGGCGAAACCTTAGAGACTGATGTTCTCTGGTGGGACCGCGCTTCGGATCGTCTATGGGCTCCCGGGTGGGTCCGCATCCACACCCCAAAAGAAGAAGTGCGAGGCGAAGGTCTGGAATCCACTTCTGACCTCCGCTCCTATAAACTCCGTCGCCTCCAAGGCCGCATCCAGAATCCCGTCTTATGATGTGGGGACTTCTCTTCCTTTTGGCTCTTTTGTTGAGCGCCTTCTTCTCGGGAAGTGAAATAGCTTATTTTAGCACCTCTTCCATAGAATGGTCGCTTTTTCGGCAGAAACACCCCAAAATATGGCGTTTTACTCATCCGCTTCACAAATATCCCCGGCGGCTTCTTATTACGCTCCTTACGGGTAATAATCTGGCTCTGGTGCTGTTTGGCTGGGCGTTTAGTGAGTTGCTGAAGCGGTTGCTATCTGTGGGAGAAGCGGCCCGCTTCTGGTTAGATACGGGCATAGGTACGCTCATACTTTTTACGGCTGGCGAATACCTCCCTAAAATCTGGGGGTATCGTTGGCATAAGTTCCTTCTTCCGGGGCTTTTGCCCCTTCTCATGGTGAGCTATTGGGTGCTTTTTCCGATAGTGGAGCCGCTGTATCGGTTAGTGGAGTTTTTTTCTCGGCGTTTTGGCGGGGCTGTTCCCCCGTCAGAAAACATCACGGGGCGGGCCACCCTGCTCTCTACGATTGCTCAGGCAGGCGAGCCCGAATTCCGAGAAATCCTCTCTAATGCGCTTCAACTTCGGGAGACCCCTGTGCGCGAAATCATGGTTCCCCGCCACGCCATCGCTATGATAGAAATCAACGCTTCCCCCGCTGAAGCTGTAGAGATGCTTGCTAAAACCGGCTTTTCTCGTCTTTTAGTCTATGAGGGGGATGCGGACCATGTGCGGGGCTATGTGTATATCCGTTCGCTTTTGCAGGCGCCGCCAGACTTACGCAGTATTTTGCAGGAGGTGTTTGCGGTGCCTGAGTCTATGCCAGCGTCTAAGCTGTTAGAGCTGCTTGTGCAGCAGAAACGCAGTTTGGCCATCGTAGTAGATGCTCGGGGAGGCTTAGCGGGCTTAGTAACTACCGAAGACCTCGTAGAAGAGGTCTTCGGGGAAATCCAGGATGAGCATGATCAGCCCGAACTGCTTTTTCGGGAGGAGGCCCCCGGAACTTATCTCATAGATGCCCGCTGGGAAATAGAGGCGTTGAATAAGAAGCTGGACTTAGCCCTGCCTACCAAGAATGCGGTTACGGTGGCGGGGCTTATTGTAGAGACGTTGGGGCGCATTCCCAGAGTGGGCGAAAGCTGGGAGGCCTACGGCCTAAAATGGACCATCCTCCAAGCTACCCGCCAGCGCATCCAGACCGTAAAAATCCATATCCTATGAGCACTTATCGCAGCTTTGACCCGAAGGACTTTGAGCTGCGCAGCTGGCATCCTTATATGATTGGGAGTTTTTTTCCGAGGCCGATTGCTTGGGTCAGCACCATAGATGCAAACGGCGTGCGTAATCTGGCTCCTTTTAGCTATTTTGGGGTATTTAGCAGCAAGCCGCCTATTCTGGGTTTTAGTCCCAGTACCAGTGCGCGCACCGGCGGCGCTAAAGATACTTTGCGCAATGTGCGGGCCATCCCTGAAGCTGTCGTCCATTTAGTTCCTTATGCCCTTGCCCATAAGATGAACATCACTACGGGGGAGTATGATCCCGAAGTGGATGAGATAGCTTTGGCGGGCTTGGAGACGATTCCGTCGGAGCGGGTGCGCCCTCCTCGGATAGCGGGGACGCCCGTACAGGCGGAGTGTCGTATTCTGCAGGTCATTCCTCTGGGGGAGAATCCCGGCGCAGGCCAACTGGTCTTAGCGGAAGTGCTCCTCCTTCATATTGACGAGGCGGTACTGGATGAGCAGGGGTTGCCAGACCCCCGAAAGATGGACATCCTGGCTCGCTTAGGGGGCTTTTGGTATGCGCGGATTCGGGCCGAAAACCTCTTTTGGATGAAGCAGCCCCGTAATCCCGCCGAAATCATCACTTGGCAGGAGCTTCCGCGCGATATTCGGGAGTCTTCGGTGCTTTCGGCGGCGGAGGTAGGGCACCTACTGGCTTTTCGTCCCGACTGGATTGCAGAGGCCGCTACTTGGCCCCTTCCTAAGGATCCGGTCTCCCTTCACACCCAAATGAAAGCCCTCCTTCCCCACGACGCTCCCGCCGCATGGGAACTGTATAAAAATGCGCCCCGGTAAAACCCCTCCCCTCCTTTATATTACGGGAGCATAGCTTCAATTCACTCTCGCCGCTTTTCTCATAAGTTATCCTCAGCCCCTTCAATAGGCTGGGGCAAGTGTTGGCTGGTCCCTCTGTTGCGGGAGCTTTGCGCATAGCTATATCGGGATTCGGGATAGGGGCTAAGGCTTTTCCTGCTTACGGGTGAATAATAATACCAGTTCGATGCAAAGAGTTTCTGGATGCGAGTGGGTGGTATTTTGCGGGGCCGCCCCCCCCCCAAAGCCGGCGGGGGGCCCCGGGGGTTGGGGGGGGCCCCCCGCCGGGGGGCCCCCCCGCCGCCAAAACATCTCTCTCCATTCACAATGGTTTTTGATTGCAAAGGGTATAAGGCTTGTAAAAATACCGGCCCCGCGAAATTTCTGAGGCTTCTGATGGAAGAAGACACCTGTCAAGGAGGGCTATCGGCAGATACCTTTTGGGTGCTCCTCTGGCTTAGCTGGAGCGGCTCATTCAGTATGGGGGGGTGAAGGGAGGAGGGAGGTTAGGGTGGAGTTGCACTTATGTGGGTGTCAGATGGGTAGGGAGCAGCAGCATCGTGCTTTCCGAAGGAGAGTTTTTGAAAAAAACGAGGCCCTAAAACGCGTGGGCACCGAACTCATCCGCTAACGAAGTATGGTGGGGAGGCGATAGGATTAGCGGGTAAAAGTTTTTGCTTAAACTTGCGTATATGCAAACGGGGGAGGTTTCTTCGGCTGTGGTCTCAGCGCCCTCCGCAAAGGTCTTTTCCTTGTGGTTGGGCTTTACGAGCGAACGGGAGTCCGCCAGGCGAGATTTGATTTCTATTGTGCTTCAGAATGCAGGGTATGCAGTGAGTCGTCCGTTGCTTTCAGGGGAGGGGAGCTTAGTCAAACTCTGGCAGGAAGCGGCTCAGCAGCATGATGCGGCTCTCCTGATTATTGGTGCGGATGCTGGCCCTAAGCTAAAGACGGGAGCCTCTCTCCTTCGGCTCCAGTATGATACGCTTTTGGCGCAAGTCTCCCCGCAGTTTCGGCTGATTGTCTGGGCTCCCATAGAGGACCAGAGCCCCATGGACTTAGAGGCTCAGGAGCTTCTCTCCCACATTGAGAATACCCTCACCCCACGCGTCATGCTTACGCGTACCCGAAGCCTGCCCCTGCTCATTCAGGAAATTCATGCCTTCCTCCAAGAGGCTGTAGAGGCTCGCCAGGCCGTCAAGCTCTATGACATCGTCTTTATCCACAACATCCAGGATGCCGAACCGTTCTATAAGCTCATAGACGATCTTTCGGCAAAGTACCGCACGCAGACGTTGGCGTTTCGTCCGGAGAATGCGGTGGCGGATTATGCGGAGGCGGAGCGGCTTTATCGGGAGGGTCGGCTTTTAGTGTTTTTGTTTGCGGAGGCGGGGGACTGGGCGGTGGCTTCGGCCATCCATTTGTGGAAAAGCTGTGGGGGGCTTTCCCAGCCTACGCCTATTTTGCTTTTAGGCTTGCCAGAGCCTGCCCGCAACCGCCACCTCTCGGTCCGAGTGCCTAATATTCGTTTAGAGCTGCGACGTTCGGAGGAGCTTTCTTCTGCTATTGAGGCGGCTTTTCAGACGGCTAAGCAAACCCCCATTTGGCCGGATAGCGTGCGGATGTGCCCCTATATTGGCCTCAGGCCGTTTGAGGAGAGGGATGCGCTTTTCTTTCATGGGCGAGAACGTCACATTGATAAGCTCCTAAACCAGCTGGCCGAAAAGAAGTTTGTCATGGTAACAGGCGCCAGTGGCGATGGGAAATCGTCGCTGGTATTTGCGGGGGTTTTGCCAGCGCTGCGGGCTAATCGGCTACCTACCCCCTATCCCCGCTGGGCTATTGCCGCTATGCGCCCCGAAAAACGCCCCCTCACCAACCTCGCCGAAAGCCTCGCCAGCGCCCTCGGCTTCAGCAACCCCGCCACCGTAGAAGAACGTCTCACCTACGGCTTCTCCGCTCTCGTAGACCTGTATAAAAGCTCCCCCGCCTACATAGACCCCACCAGCCCGGACTTCCTCAGCCTCCCCGAAAACGAAAAATCTAAACGCCTCCGCCAAGGCGCCAACCTCCTCATCCTCGTAGACCAGTTTGAAGAGTTCTTCACCAACGAAGAAAACTATGTCAATGGCGTAGCCTCGCCATTAGCCCAAATCACCGTCAATCTGTTGTCTGAAACTATCCGCATAGCCCAGCGAGATAACCTTCCGATCTGGGTGATCTTTACGATGCGTTCGGACTATATTGGGCAATGTGTGGCTTTTCATGGGTTTGCGGAGCTGATTGGGGAGAGTACCTATTTTGTGCCGCGTTTGACGAGGGAGGAGTTTCAGGCGGTGATTGAGAAGCCCGCTGAAAATAACGGCGATCGGATTACGCCCCGGCTCACGCAGCGGCTTCTCAATGACTTAGGAGATGGGATTGACCAGCTTCCCGTGCTGCAACATGCTTTGCACCGCATCTGGCACGCCGCTCAGGAAGGCAAAGAGACCATGGACCTTTTGCATTATGCGCTGGTGGGCGGCCTGGCACCCCACAAGCTCCCCGAAACCGACCGCCCCCTCTTTGAAAAATATATAGCCACCTTACCGCCCGAAGAAGCCGCCTTCTACCAGCAGGGACGCCTCCGCAATGTCCTCAATACCCATGCCGAAACCCTCTACAACCGCTTAGACCGCCTCTACGAAAAACGTTACCAACAAACCTTACCCCTCCCCCTCCTTCAAAAAATCACGGAAACGATCTTTGTTTGCCTCACCCGCTTAGACGAAGGGCGCGGCGTACGAGCCCGCATGACCCTGCAGGAAATCACGGACATTCTGGGCCACAACGAAGTAGATTATCAAACCGTAGCTCGGGTAGCCGCCCTTTTCCGGGAAACGACCCATAGCTTTTTACAGCCCTACTTGGAGCCGGGCGAGTCGCCTGAACTCAGCCCCAATGCTACCTTGACTATTTCCCACGAGGCCCTAATCCGAAACTGGGACCGCTTGATTCGCTGGGCCGAGGCCGAAGCGCAAAGCGCCCGCATCTTCAAGGAGCTCAAATTCCAGGTGCAGCGCTGGGTAAGTGCCGGGCAGTCTTCTAAATTTCTTCTATCGGGGGGGAGCTACCAGTACTTCGCAGAATGGTACTATAAGGTTCAGCCCAATGCCGCTTGGCTTCGCCGCTACATTCCAAAGGAGGAGCTCGTACCGGACATTCCTCCTATTCGGCAGGCTTTCGCTCTCAAAGAAGCGATTGACCTGTATTTAGCTCGTAGTAAGGCTCGGATTGAGCGCAATCGGCGGCTGCTCCTTTTAGCACTGGCGGTGATTTCGCTGCTTTTGCTTTTGAGTCTGGTGGCGTTGTACTATGCTAATCTTCAGCGGCAGGAGGCTTTACGGCAGGAGGCGGAGGCCCGCCGTCAGGCCAAAATCGCCTTAGAGCAAAAGGCCCTGGCCGAACGGAATGCCGCTGAGGCCCGCCGCCAGCAGCTCATTGCGGAACGGGAGCGGCTGATCGCCCTCCAACAAAAGCTCATCGCCGAGCAGCAAACCCGCATCGCTCAGGCCGAGCGCGCAAATGCGGAACGCCAACGCCAGATCGCAGAAACCCAACGTCGCATAGCCGAAATAGAGCGCGAAAAAGCCCTCCTCCAACAGCGTATCGCCGAAAATCAAACCCGCCTCGCCGAGGCTTCCCGCCTCAACGCCGAATACAACCAAGCCCAAGCCGAGTACCAAACCCGCCTCGCCCTCCTTGAGCGCAACAAAGCCCTCATCCTCCAATCCCTCTTCCTCGCCGCCCTCTCCGAAGAGCAAACCAAGAAAGGTCATCCCGAAGTCGGTCAGCTCTTGGCGCTCGCCGCCCTCCCCCGTCATATAGACGACCCGACGGAACGCCCCTTCGTCGCTGAGGCCGAAGCCGCCCTCTACTTCGCCTTAGACCGCCTCCTCCAGCCCAAACCCCTCAAACGACTCATCGGCCACAAAAATCGCGTCGTCTACGCAGCCTTCAGCCCCGACGGACAAACCTTAGCCACCAGCTCCTGGGATAAAACCATCCGCATCTGGAACCCCACCACCGGCTCCTCCAAAGAAGTCTTGCGCGGCCACTCCCATATCGTGGACCGAGTGTATTTCTCCGAGGACTTACGTTACCTGGTCTCCTACGCAGAAGACTTCTCCGCGCGCATATGGGACCTCTCTACGGGCGCAGCGGTAGCCCGCCTCTCCGGCCACAAAGACAAACTCACCCATGTAGCCCTCACCAAAGACGCCAGCCTCATCCTCACCACCTCCCTCGATAAAACGGCTCGTCTTTATCGGGGCCCCTCTGGCGAACTCCTCGCCGTGCTTTCCCATGATGCGGAGGTCTTGTATGGCGTCTTGACCTCCGATGGCCGTTATGCGGCTACAGCTACCCGGAGTGGGGCGCTCACCTTGTGGGACCTTTCCACGCCCACCGCCCCTAAGCCCATCCGCATTAGCGCCCATGGACAGCCCATCACCGCCCTCGCCTTACCCCCCAATCAGCAGGGCGTGCTCACCCTCAGCATGGATGGTACAGCCGCCTATTACACCTGGGATGGACAGCTCGTAGTCCGCCTCACAGGCGCCCGAGACGCCCTCCAAGCCGCCGCCTTCGCCCCCACCAGCGATAAAGTCGTCCTCGCCTCCGCCGACTCCCTCCTGCGCCTCTACGAAATCCCCTCCGGCAAACTCCTCGCCACCTTCTCCGAAAAAGGCCATAAAGGCATCCCTTACGCCCTCACGTTTAGCCCCTCGGGCCTCCATATCCTCTCCATTGGCACCGACCAAAAGGCCATCCTCTGGAATGCCCGCACCTACCAGCGCCTATCTGAATATCCCTTCCCGCCACATATCGCCTTCTGGCCAGCCTTCTCCCCAGATGGAAAGCTCCTGGCCGTCCCCGGCCCCAAAAACACCATTGACATCTACCAGGTCCTCCCCCATGAGCAGGCCCTCATCGACTTAGCCTACGAGAAAAAACGCCGAGAACTAACCCCCGAAGAGCTGCGACGTTTCTTCTTAGACGATCCGCGCATCCAGAGCGAAATGCCCCAGCGCCCGAAGCTCCCCCGCGCCCGCATCCACAAAGTCCAAAAAGGCGAAACCCTCCAAAGCATTGCCCGTCAGTACGGCATCATGATAGAGCAGCTGCGCGAGCTCAACCGCCTCTCCTCCGATGACATCCGAGAAGGCGACTCCCTCATCATCACTTACACTGAACCGTAAAAAGGGCCTGCCCGCACCCCTAAGCCCCTCGGAGTAGCTTCTCCTACTCCCCCATCGGTGGCCTCCCCAAACCCAGAAAGGTCCCCTCTTCATCTTAGCACCCCAAGCAGGGGGCTAACGAGTAGAATGATTTTTGCTTAATTTTGATGTGAAGATGAGAAATCTTGTACTTGGGCTTGCGGCAGTGCTC
>JAVVHK010000016.1:0-13791 GCA_032249525.1 Bacteroidota bacterium
TGGAAAGTGGTATTAGCTTACCACACCGCCCTCAACCCTCCAGCTCCTTCCGCTATTCGTTATGGCGCTCAGCCCCTCTTCAAAAAGACCTCGTCCCCAAAGCTATGAGAATATACTCCCAAGAAGCAGAGGGGGATGCGCATGAGAGGTTGGGACGGAGGTAGGTGCGCTTATCGGGCACCGTACTTTCGGAGCTGTCGCAAGCCAATCTCAAAGTACTTTGGCGCCGCGGCCTCTATGGTGAGGGGCTTTCCAAGTGCAGGATGAACGAAACGCAGGTAGCCAGCATGTAGAAAAATAACGTGCTCGGGGTGAAGGGGCCTTTCAGGGTGGCGGGGGTCTGGCTTATAGCGCAGGTGAAAGCTGGAAAGATAGAGCGGCTGGCCCCCGTACAGGGTGTCATTGACGACGGGATGCCCGTAATAAGCCAAGTGGATGCGCACCTGATGAGGCCGCCCCGTAACAGGCACACACAAAACAAGCGTATGCTTACGAAACAACTCAAGCGTGTGGACAATCGTAAGGGCAGGCTTCCCTTCAAAAGGGTCCGCTCGGCGTTTCTCAGGCGAAATAGGAACATTCAATTCGGCCATATCAAAGTGGGCTTGCCCTTCTACGAGAGCCCAATATTTCTTTTCTACAGTATGGCCAGAAAACTGGGAAAAGATAGCATCAAAGGTGGCTTTATCCCAAGAAGCTAAAAGGATGCCGCTGGTGGGCTTATCCAAACGGTGCAGAAGATGCGCTTGGGGATGAACCTTTTGGCGAATCCAGGCTAATGCATCATCGCCTTTGGGGCCAGACCTCTCCGGAAGGGATGGAACCCCAGCCGGCTTATAAATAGCTACGAGAAAGTCGTCCTTATAGAGAATTTCCATCCCTCTGGCGACGGCGCCAGGCGCTAATGACTTTGAAAAGCCGTTCTCTCTGGGGGCTGGTGAGCACTGGCAAAGCCAGCGCTACCACCTCACTAAGCAGGGTTACAACGGTCTGGATTTCGGAAAGGCTCTGACGAAAGTGGGGATCCGCCTCCAAGGAAGGATCCTGCCGAAACTCTTCTAAGAGCTGCTGAATGGGTGCAATCTCGCGGGCGAAGCGCGCACGAATGATATTCGCCGCAATAGTCCAGATGTCCCGTTCGGCCGTGTAAAGGGATTTGCGGATATTGGGCAGGTCTATTTTTTTGATGAGGCCCCACTCTAAGAGCTTTCGGAGGTTAATACTCACATTGCCCCGGCTAATCTGCAGGGTTACTAAGATAGTGTCGCTGTCTAAGGGCTCGGGCCACACATACAGCAAGGCAAATATCTGAGCCATCGTGGGGCCCACACCCCACGCATAAGCCAGTCGGCCCCACCTCTCAATCAGCTTTTGCTGAGCCGACGAAAGCGGTATCGGCTTCGCTTCGTACATTTGCTTTCTGTGCTCAGACAAAAGTACGCCACTTTCATAATGATTTGGATACTGGGAGGCTGTCGGACGGATGTAGACCTGATTGCCCCAGAAGCGCGGGAACGGCTGGTCGTTTATGCTATTTTGAAAGCACAGGATACCGTTCAGTATGTACGGCTGGGACGGCTCTTCATAACCCGAGAAGATGCCGCGGCCTATGCCAGCCGAACCGACCTCAATGTGGCAGCTCGGGTTACAATCACAGACTTACGGGATACGAGCCGAAAGTGGGTGGGCATCCCAGAAACGGTGCTCAAAGTGCCGGATCAGCCCTTCTATCCCGTGCAGGTGGTGTATCGGTTTTCCTTTCAGCCTCAGGCGGGACATGTGTATCGGCTGGTGGCGGAAGTGCCCGAGCGCCCGGACCTTCGGGTAGAAGGCACATGCCGAGTACCCCCAGCCCCCTATATCGCCAAGCCCGAAACCCTCATCCCCCAAGCCGGCAACCAATATGCCTACCCCATCTGGGACCTCACCAAAAAGTATAATGTAGAGTTTTACTCCCAATTTGGCCAGAGCCTCCCTCCCCAGACCCCTGCCTATGAACTGCGCGTGCTCTTTCGGTATGGACAGGTACGCACCCCGGGCGACACAGTCTATAAAACCCTTCTCATCGGCCCCCGCCGCTTAGCACATCAAGGCACCAGCCCCTATCAGCGCTACCAAGTCCCCGAAAAAGACTTCCTCCTCATCGCCTATGCCAACCTTCAAGAACCCGCCTTAGCTTATGTCTATGACACCACAAGCCTTAGCCAAGCGTGGCAACTGGAAATTACCGCCTTAGATACCTTTCTTTACAACTACCTTCGCATCAATGACCCAGCTACCACAGACTTCACCACGGTAAAGCCCGAATACACCAACATTCAGAATGGTTTAGGTATCTTTGGCGCTACTAATACCAGTCGGCGCTATTTTCGGATAGATGCCTGTTCGCAGTACCTTTTGCGGCTCAATAATGCACCCCCTCCTCCGTATGAGTGCAGCTTAGAGTAGATGCGGCTGCGCTGGCTGATGGGTATTTTGCTTTTGGTAGGGCTGGTAAGTGGGGGGTTTTTCGTATATGCGCAATGGCTTTCTCGGCAGCTTCTTGTGCAGCAGCGGCAGTTCTTACGTCTGTACGCCGAGGGTATTGGCTACATGGCCACTGCACCCGAGGAGAACATTCCGCCCTTTTTTTGGAAGTACTTTTTCCCTGATCCGCGGACGGGGCGTCGGCTCCTTTTGCCCCCTATGGTGGTGGTGGATTTTTCGGGGCAGCTGCTCATGCACAATCTGGATGAGGCCTATCACATTCCTCGGTCTCAGGTAAAAAACCTTTCAGATGCCATGGCGATTTTGCGGCCTGATACCGTAGCTTTTCCGCCTCTGGAGATACATACGGGCTCCCTGCCGCCCATGCGTATTTACTATGGCGAGCCGCTGGTCCTCAAGCGCCTGCGGTGGATGCCCATCTTTAGCGCCCTAATGGTAGCTCTGATTGGACTCGGCTGGGTCATAGCCGTATATGCCATGGCCCGCTACCGCCAAAACCGCCTCTGGGTAGGTCTCACCCGAGAAGCCGCCCACCAGTTAGGCACCCCCCTCTCCGGCCTCCTCGGAGCCTTAGAGCTCCTGCGCGAAAACCCCCACGATGCCCCCACCATCCTCCCCATGCTCGAAAAAGATATTGAGCGCATCCAAGAAGTCGTAGACCGATTTTCTAAGATTGGGGCACCCCCACAGCTTACCCCCGCACCGCTCCAGCCCCTCTTAGAAAATGTTTTAGCCTATTTCCGGAGCCGAGTCCCTAAGAACGTTCAGCTCACCTTAGAAATGCCCGATACCCCCGTAGTCGCCCCCCATAACCCCACTACCCTGCGCTGGGTATTGGAAAATCTTGTACGCAATGCATTAGACGCCCTGCCTAAGGAGGGAGGAGCCATACGAATCCTTCTCTTAGACCAGCCTAAGGAAGCGGTGATACGAGTTCAGGACACGGGCAGGGGTATTCCAGCCCGCCAGTGGGAAGCCATATTTCGGCCGGGTTATACCACTAAGCGGAGTGGGTGGGGAATCGGTTTGACCCTCGCTCGCCGCATCGTAGAAGAGTATCATTATGGGCTCATCTATGTACGTAGTAGCGGGCCGGGAGGAACAACTTTTGAGATACGCCTTCCTAAAAAGCATGGCGGAGCTTTCGTTCACCTAAAAAAATTCTGGCGGCAAGAAGTGCTCAGACGATGGCTCAAGCTACGGCGCAGTTTCATGACCCCTACACAGGCGAAAGCAAAATCGCCCGCCTAACCCATCCCAGACTCTGGATATAGCGCAGGCTCTCCGCCCTAGGCGCCTCATCCAGCTCATAAACCTGAAGCGCTAAATCCTCCTTCGCTCGGCGGCTCACCGTAAGCGTAGCGATATTGACCTGATCATAAGCCAGAATAGCCGATAAAAAGGCCACGCTTCCCTTCACATCTAAGGCCCATACACACAACGTAGGCAGCTGCCCCGTGAAGTTGGTATGGAGCCCATCTATACTTACGATGCTGATGAGCCCGCCCCCCCGAGAGATCCCTTCTATCTCATGCACAAGGGAACCGCGCCGAGCCTGAATACGGAGGGTATTGGGGTGGGCTTTGGCCGAACTGATAACTGGATCAAACTCATACCGCAAGCCCAGGCGATCGGCTTCTACTAAGGCCTCCCGGATGCGCTCATCATCCGGCGCCCACCCCATAAGCCCCCCTATCACCGCCTTATCACTCCCATGCCCCCGAAATGTCGTGGCAAAAGAGTTGTAAAAAGTCACCTTCACTTCCTCCGGCACCCCCTCTAAAAGACCATACATAACCCGCCCTATCCGAACTACCCCCGCCGTATGGGAACTACTCGGCCCAATCATGATGGGCCCCAGCATGTCAAATACACCACTACGCTCTTGCATACTCATCAGAAACGACTTCGGATATTTCCGCCCTGCTCAGGAAAGTAAAAAAGAAGCTCACCCATGATTGCCTCTATGCGGTCCTTCTTAGGGCCGGGGAAGCCCTCCAAGAGATTGGTCTGCGGGCGTAAGCGCTGATAAAGTAGTCCAAAGGCCACGCCCTCTGTAACAGAGATTCGGAGGCCGGCCCCCCAGCTCAACCCCAAAGCCGCCAAACTGGGAGATACGCCCGCCGGAGGTTTATTGTCTTGACCCCGCACACTAAAAGAAAAGCGATGAGCACTTAGCTGCAAGAAAGGCGACCAGAGGCCCTTTCGCAAATGCCCTCTCAAACCTAAGCCAATAGCATTCCAACTGGTGCGAGCATAAAGGCCCATATCCCGATTTTGACTAACCAAACTCCCGCCTTGCCAAACAAGAAACGGCTGAAACCGACGCTCCGGCAAAAACCGCACCCCGATCCCATACGCCGCATAAAACCGAGTCCATCCTTCCCCGGGAGCCGTAAGATCATTGATGCTGGTATTTCCGCCCCAAGTGCCCCACACTCCCACCTGGGCAAAAAGACTCAGAAAGCCCAGACAAGTCAAGCCGAGGGCACGGCGCATAAGCAAAACTACAAAAGTTTTTTGAGGCAGGGGTCATAGGAGCCGTTGGTAGAGGAGGGTGAGGTAGCGTCGGATCGGGGCAGGTAGGCCGTAATGTGGAAGTTCTCTCCAGGGGATGGGCTGGGTGTTGGGGTATGGAGCGGTTAGCTCTTCGGTAAAGGCCAGCATTTGAAAGTGGGTAAAGGTGTGGCGGATGTCAGGGGGGCGGAGGGGGGCTTCGGAGATTTCTTCCAGGGGTGGGGTCCAGAGGCCGCCCCAGAGGCCCTTAGGGGGGCGCTGAGTGAGCCAAACCGCCAGCGGCGTGTAGTACAGGAGCATCCGAAAAAAGCGGGTGGGGCGCTCAGGCCGCGGGGCCTTAGGTGGATAAGCTTCTGGCCTGGATAGGCGGTGAGCCTGACAGCCGGTTTGCAAAGGGCACCTCAGACAGTTAGGCTGCTGGGGTCGGCATAGAAGCTGGGCTAAATCCATCAGCGCAAAGCCTACCTGCCGGCCCGTAAAGCTCGGCGGAAGCGCATCAGCCTTAGCTTGATAATAGGCCCGCCGCTGGGCAGGTACATTCTCCCCCCAGAGTCGGCTTAGCACCCGCACGAGATTGCCATCCACAGGCAAAAGGGGCGCTCCCCCAGCAAAAGCCAATATCGCGCGAGCCGTATAAGGACCAATCCCCGGAATCTCTTCAAGGGTGCGGAGGGCTTGGGGCCAAGGGGAAAGCGGTATGCCCCCCATCCGCAGAAACACTTGAGCAGCTTCATGGAGGTTGTGGGCGCGCTGGTAATAGCCCAGCCCTTGCCACACGGCTAAGACCGCCTCCCGCGGGGCCTTCGCCAGAGCCTCTAATGTCGGAAAGGCCGCCCAAAACCGCTTTAGATACCCCTCCGCTTGCCCCACCTGCGTCTGCTGAAGAATCACCTCCGCCGTCCAGACCCGATAAGGGTCCGTCGTCTCCCGCCAAGGCAAACGCCGCCCCTCCCGCTCAAACCAGCTTAGCAAAGCCTCCCTTAGACCCTCATAATCCACACTCACACCCCAATCACCTTGACAATCACCCGCTTGCGCCGCTGCCCATCAAACTCCAAGTAAAATATCTCCTGCCAAGGCCCCAAGTCCAAATCCCCTTTCGTTACGGGAAGAACCACCTGCAAGTGCGTAAGAAGGTTTTTCAGGTGGGCATCGCCATTGTCTTCGCCGGTGCGATGGTGCCGATAGTCGGCGCGAAAAGGAGCCAGCTTTTCCAGCCATTCCCAAATGTCCTCATGAAGGCCGCGCTCATTATCTTGAATGATTACCGAAGCAGTCAGATGCATGGAGGAAACGAGACACAAGCCCTCTTGGATACCGGACTTTTTGACTTCGGCGCGCACAAGGGGAGTCAGATGTACAATGTCCCGACGTTTGGGAGTCTCCATCCAAAGGTAAGCCGTATGAGCTCGCATGCGCCAAAATTCAGAAGTTGCACCTCATGAGGGGATTGGAAAGGCGGAATATTTTTTACCTTTGTCTTATGCGACACACGCTGATTGGGATTGGTATGGCAATTTCGCTGCTCTGCGCGCAGAAAGGGGTAGGTGGCTTTGGGCGCGTGGGCATTGGAGGGATGTATGGGGCTCACCTGAGCGGTGTATCCCTGCGGCTGCCATTGGGCTATAGCGAGTACACCTTTGTAGAGGTGCATGGCGGCGTGGGACAATCCCGAGCTCCGTATAATACGGGTCTGCACAAAGCGATGGGGCTCGGCTTTGGCATGAATCAGGGCATACTGGGCGGATGGCTTACCCGAGATTGCGGAATCTACTGGTTTCTGCCGTATCTGGACTTAGGTGGGCGGGTGTACTACCATCAGAACCTCCCCCAACCCGATGGCAATGGCGGCACCACCCAAAAAGATACCTGGGTACCCGCTGGCTATGCCGGCCTCGGCGTGCTCTTCAATGTCGTCCAGCACTTTGAGCTGTTTGCGGCCGCTCGGGCCCATGCCGAAATATTAGAGAATCCGCCTGTTTCCTTTGACTGGCAGGTCGGAGCGCGCGTGTCTTTTGGCTACTGATGCTACACTATCTAGGCTTTCTCTGGGGGGGTATTTGCCTCTGGGGGCAGCTTCTCATTCGGGGGGTTTCTGTCCATGGCGGCCCTGTCTCCCCTCAGAGCCCGGCAGACATTCTTATTGTAGGTGATACCATAGCCGCCGTAAGCTCTAACCTCCCAGCGGCATCGGGCTACACGATTGTAGAGGGACAAGGGCTACACGCTTACCCGGGTTTAGTGGCCTTATCGGCCCCCACCGGACTCATAGAAGTAGAAGCTGTGCGAGCCACCCGCGACGCTACCGAAACCGGCGACTACAACCCTAACGCCTTAGCTTATACCGCCTTCAACATAGACTCTCGGGTTTTGCCCACACTCGTAGCTAATGGTATCTTATACGCGGAGGCGGCTCCGCAGGGAAGAGTGATAGCCGGTCAATCCGCCCTCTTTCGTTTGCAAGGGCGCACCCGCGAGGAAGCTGTCGTACTTCCACAGGCTGCCCTTTACTTAGACCCTCCATCTCTAAGGCCTCCCATTAGCCTTCCCCCTGATAAGCAAGAAAAAGCGCGCAAGGAAGCGCTTACCGCCTGGGAGAAGCTGTATAGTTTCTTAGAGAAGGCGCAACGTTGGTGCCAGGGGGATTCTGGTGAGCGGGACCTTCGGTATGCGGCCCTGTGCCCGTACTTTGAGGGGCAACGTCCCGTCGTCATTGAAGCCAACTGGGCCGAAGACATAGAGGCCGCGCTGAGCTTGGGGCGGCGCTTCGGCTTCCGAATAGGGATTTTAGGCGGACAAGAAGCAGATAAAGTGGCCTCAGAACTAAAAGCCGCCAAAGCCGTGGTCATCCTTAGGCGGACGCACGCCCTGCCTCCGACTGAGGATAGCCCCTGGGATGCGAGCTTTACCTTGCCCCGCCGCCTACTGGAAAAGGGCATTCCTGTCATCTTAGCCCACGAGAGCTTTTGGAATCAGCGCAACCTCCCCTACCAAGCAGGCACCGCCGCCGCCTACGGCCTCCCACCAGAAGAAGCCCTAAAACTCATCACAGAAGCACCAGCTCAGTGGCTGGGCCTAAACCGCCTCGGCCGCATAGCCCCAGGCTATAAAGCCTCCATCATCCTAACCGAAGGCGATCTACTGGACCCCCCCACCTCCCGAGTCCGACGGGCCTGGATAGAAGGCAAAGAAATCAACCTCAGCCCCAACCCCCAAGAAATCCTCTACCAACGTTACAAATGACCCCGCCCATCTTCTTTGACCTGCATGTGCACTCCACCTTGAAGCCGTTTTTACTGAGTGCGGTGGACTCCCCCTGGGAGGATTACGATGTGGCAACGCCCGAGGAAAGGGTTCGGCGCACGCCCCGCCTCACAGCGAGCGACTTCACTAAGCTGCTTCGCTCTGGCACTCGGGTGATCACCCTGGCTCTCCATCCCATTGAACGTTATCTTTTGACCTCTATGGTAACCCGCCCCGTCATGTACGCGCTGATCTTTCGCATGCGTTTAGAGCGCATGCGCCAGGTGCTCCAACGAAATCCCTTCCTCCTCCTCCAGCAGGAATATCAGCTTCTTTTAGCCTACCTCCGCAATCCCGGCGGCGAAGGTGAAGCCATTATCGTCCAGCGTCCAGAGGATATAGACCAAGCTCTTCAAAACCCGAAGAAAATCGCCATCATTCTCGCTATTGAGGGGGCTCATGCCCTGGGATTTGAGTATCGGCATTATAAGTTTCCAAAAATACGGGGCTTCGTGTATGATGGCTTTTTAGAGCTTAAGCGAGAAGCTATCCGAGCTCGGCTCAACTGGGCGGCCGAACGTCATGTGCACCTGATTACCTTAGTGCACATGCTGTACAATGATCTGGCCACCCCGGCTCGGGCCGTGGAGTTTCGGGGCCTTCAAAATATTCTGCCTGATCCGTATCGCACAGTAGAGCGGCTGGGCCGATATCGGGGATTGACAGCGTATGGAGTGAGTTTTGTAGAAGAAGCCTATAAACGCCATATTCTCATAGATGTCAAGCATTGCGATTATGTCTCGAGGCGGGAGGTGTATGAGATTGCGCGGGATTATGGGATGCCGGTGGTGGCTTCGCACGTAGCGGTTTCGGGACGGTCTTATCCTTCCTCCCGAGATACGGCGCGAGAACGCCGCCAGAGCTCCACCTTCAATCCCTGGGATATCAACTTGCATGATGAAGACATTGTAGCAATTGCTCGGAGCGGCGGCCTCATTGGCCTTATCATGGATGAGCGTGTCTTAGCAGGCGAAAAGCTCTTAGAAGAAGTACGCCGAGGCCACCGTCCCCCCCTCTACCCCCTCACCCAGCAAATTGAGTACATCTACACCCACCTCACCCAAAACGGCTTTTCTCCACAAGCCGCCATCAGCTGTATCTGCATTGGAAGTGATTTTGATGGATTTATTGACCCTATAGACGCGGTTCCTACGGTCTTAGAATATCCGTCGGTGCTGTACCCCGGTCTGGTGAGCTACTTTCAGGAGCGGCGAGCGATATATCAGGACACCGGCTTATCTCCCGAAGAGCTGGCAGCAGCCATATGTGGAGAAAACGGCATTCGTTTCTGGAAGGCCTTTCTAAGGCGAAAGATAGAGGCCTTACAGACGCCACGCCAGGCCGTCCCTTGAAGTCCCCTTTTCCCTACCTCCTCCCAAAGATAGATAACCCTCCCTCCTCCCGCAGGGAGCCCACGCGCTGAAAGAGCCTCTTATACCATTTTGAGGCCAAAGCTTTCCTAATGTGAAGAAGGGATGGGCGCGCCCGCCCTGCGGGCGGGCGCGCCCTCACAGCGGCGGCCCCACAAAATACCACTAGCTTGCATTCAGAAACTCTTTGCATCAAATGGGTATTAGAGCGAAGCATAATCAGAAGTCTCCTCATTTCCCCACAAACCCCCTCTACACTCTATATTTGCCAAGATGCGCGGGCTTTTTCTGATGGTGGGGGTTTCCTTGCTTTTGGCGCAGAAGATTGTAAGTCGTACGGAGATAGAGGCGGAGGGGTATGCGGTGGAAAAAGTCGGTTTGCCTCAAAGTCCTATTCCGGCTGGGCCTAATCGCGTGGCCTTCGTAGAGTACTTTGTTCAGGGCAAGCTCAAGCCTAAGACGGGCTATTATCTGGAATGCTTGGATACCGACTACAACGAGGTATGGAGTGTATTGCTGGATATTCCGCCGGCGGGGCAGGGGCGGCCGATCCGCCTTTTGCCTATGGCAAGGGCGCTTGTGGTGCTCTCCTATGAGGCCGACCCCCTTCAGAAAGGGGTTATCCAAGAAGTGGGACGTTTTTACAACCTCAAAGGGCAGCCCATCCTCCCGAAATGGACCGCTCTTTCTATCTATGATCGCCCAACATCGGCGGAGGGGCAATACGCTCTCAGTCCCGACAGCACTTACTTCTTATGGTATGCGCAGGAGGTAGATAAAAAGGGGCAGGTAAGGCGTACCTGGTTTGCCATATGGAGTGAAAATGGTCGGAAGGTCGCCAGTGAAAGCGAATGGGCGGTAGGAGGGCAGATTTTGGCGGCACAGCCCGATAATAAAGCCCGGGTATGGGCTTTGGTGTTACCTTCTGGTCAGCGCGTACCTAAGCTGCAGCTTTATGATCCGCGGGCTCGTGCCACGCGTATTTGGGAGTTTGCGGGGGATACGGTGTGGGTTTTGCCGGCGCTGCGGCTCACGTCTAAAGGCGTGTGGGTAGCGGCTCTTCTGCCAGACACGGCCAATCGCCCTACCGAAGAAGGCCCCGCCGGCGCCTGGCGCCTCGCTTATCTACCTCAGAATTTCGCAGACACCACTCAGCCTATCCTCTGTAAGGCCCCCTTCTCCAAAGACATCCTAAAACTCTCCAAAGACCCTATTCGCCCGCAGCTGGTGGGCTTTTGGACGGCCCCAGACTCCTCCGCCTACCTCATTTGGGAGGATCGGCGCCTCAAAGGCACCACCGCCATCGCCGACGAAATATGGGCTACCCGATGGAACCTCACCAACGATAGCCTAACCCTCGCCTGGAGCTACCTCATAGAAAAACGCCAGCGCGAAGCTATCCCCGAAGCCGTAGGCCACCTCAGCAGCCTCTCAGAAACCTTCCTCACTATTCTCTTCTTGACAGAGCGTACTGGCAAAGGGACCCTACGCGCTTACCTCATCAACCGCCAAACCGGAGAAGCCCTCAGTAAAGACATAGCTCAAAATACAGCGGGGGACCTTCTGATTTTGCCCGGCAGGTTCGCCCGCATTTCGGCCCGGGATTACCTCATCTTAGCCTTAGGCCGCCCCGGCAAAAACAGCTATCAAATCCTCCACATCCGGCTCTAATGCCCTTAGACCAAGAGCGAAACCTCCCTCTCTGGGCTCACTTAGACGAACTGCGCAGCCGGCTCATTCGGAGCCTCATCGCCGTCGCCATAGGTGTAGTTCTCGCCTTTTGGAAACTCCAATGGATTTTAGAACAGGTCATCTTAGCGCCGCTAAGGCCAGAGTTTATCACTTTTCAGCTATTATGCCGTATCGGCGCCTGCATAGAGCAATTTCCCTCTTTACGTCTGCAAGCCACGGCGCCGGCTGAGCAGTTTCTCAAAGCTCTCGTACTGGCTCTATCTATCGGGCTGATTTTGGCGTTTCCGTACATAGTTTGGCAGGTTTGGCAGTTTATCAAGCCGGGGCTATATCGGCATGAGCAGCGCGCCCTAAGGGGAATAGTATTTTACATTTCGGTGCTTTTCTTTCTGGGGGTGCTTTTTGGGTATTTTGTACTGGTGCCGTTGATGATGCGGTTTTTTATGAGTTTTCAGCTGACGGCTCAGGTGGAGAATATTTGGCGGATTGGAGATGTGATTGGGTTGATAGCACAGACGGTTTTGGCGACGGGTTTGGCGTTTCAGTTGCCGGTGCTTTTGTGGGGGCTTTCGTGGGCGGGTTTGGTGACGGCGGCGGGCTTAGCGCAGGGGCGTCGGTATGCGATTGTAGTGGCGGTGATTTTGGGGGGGGTACTCACGCCCTCTCCCGATGTGCTAAGTCAGGTGATTTTAGCTCTGCCTTTATGGGGGCTATATGAGGTGAGTGTGCTGATTGTGCGACTTTCTGAGCGTCGGCGAAAGCCCTGGCTCCCCCTTTCGGGAATCCGATAGGTGCCTCACCAATGCGAGAAAGTTTGTACTTTTGCTGCGAGGTGAGGTGCCCGAGTGGCCGAAGGGGTCAGTTTGCTAAACTGATGTACGGCTGAAAGGCCGTACCGCGGGTTCGAATCCCGCCCTCACCGCTAGCGAGGTGTAGCGCAGCCCGGTAGCGCACCTGCTTTGGGAGCAGGGGGTCGGTGGTTCAAATCCACTCACCTCGACCTACGCTTCCCTCCAGGGCATTCCAATCCTCCCTTCCTGCTTAGCTATACAATTGCCGCAGCCTCCGCACCCGCTCCTCCCCAATCCACCCCGTCTGCGCTAAAAACTCTACCATAGCCCGCAAAACCTCTCTGTCATATAGACGAGTAAGTTCCTGCGACTGGGCTTCTAGAAGATGAGCTATGGTATGTATATCGTCCTGAGCAGCCTTCCGTTTGCCCAGGAAAAAGGGGAGATAATAGTAAAAAGACCCCCGGATAAACCGCACCTCTATGTCTTGGGGGGTGCGCGCGACCTGCGCATCCATACTGGCCATGGCGGTGTAGAGATAGTCTTTCTTTTCTAAGAGGTTACTGCTGTAACGGGCCTTGAGAGCAAGCCCACCATACCGATACATCTGGAGGCTGGGATAGGGGCCGTATCGCTGAATCAAAATTTGCAACGTATCTTCAAAAGCTTTTAGGTAGGTGGCATTTTGTGCAGAGAGAAAGTACAAGCGCTGCAAACGTTTGTAGAGCGGGTCTTGAAGAGGACTTTGAGCCATGAGGACAAAAGGTAAAACAAAAATCAACCTCAGGGCTCGGCTCATGGGGAATTCTCAAGGGAGGGGAAGGTTGTCTAGGAGGGGGCGATTTTGCAGGTGCCACTGGATGGTCTTTTCCAGTCCTTCCCAGAAGTCCGTTTTGGGGCGCCAGCCAAGAAGGCGCTCAGCCTTAGAGATATCAGCCTGGGTATGCAGAAGGTCGGCCTTAGGCAAAGGATGCGTCTGAATATGGGGTTTTTTGCCGAGCCTTTGCGCAATATAGTCTATGACTTCTTTTAGAGAGGTAGGGGCTTTTCCGCCGCCGATGTTGAAAATCTCATAGCCCTTCACTTGTAGGGCTGCTACGGTACCCTGCGCCACATCTTCCACAAAAGTAAAATCTCGGGATTGCGACCCATCCCCATAGAGCTGGATAGGCTCGCCCCGATACGTCCACTCAATAAATCGGAAGATACTCATGTCGGGCCTTCCCGCAGGACCATACACGGTGAAGTAGCGGAGCACCGCTACATCAAAGCCATAGTGGTAATGATAGGTGTAGGCCATGAGTTCGGCGGCTTTTTTGGAGGCGGCGTAGGGGGAGATAGGGGTATGGACGGGCTGGTCTTCGGTGAAAGGCAGAGGCGTCCCCGCATAAAGAGAAGAGGTGGAAGCTAAGATGTAACGGGTGCAGCCTTTTTGCCGCATGAGTTCCAGAAGGTGGAGACTGCCTGTGGCGTTGGTGTGGTGGTAAAGGAGCGGGTCTTGGAGGCTGGCGCGCACCCCCGCTCGGGCCGCTAAGTTTATAACCGCATCCAAGGGACTCTCCACTTCAAAAAGACCCGCTAAGCTTGAATAGTCCGCCAAGTCAATCGGATAAAATCGGAACTTCGGATGA